>DASVFC010000186.1:0-6116 GCA_036380235.1 Vicinamibacterales bacterium | reverse complement strand
ACAATCCGCGTAGCGCAGCATTGAGCCATCGTCACCCGGAAGCGGATCGAACTGGATCAGCGAGTCGTAATAGCGCGTCAGGCGCGAGACCTGGCCGGCGATGATGCGAGTGAGATACGGATGCGGCATGCGGACGGCGCGGCTTCAGCATCTTACGTTCGAAAGGCGCCGATCAGGTAGCCGTTGCGCAGCAAGCGCAGCACGTATTTCACCATGAACGACGGCACGCCCATGTCCTTCCGGTTGGCGCAGTACAGCGGCACGGAATCGAGTGCCATCATCTGGTAGCCGCGATCGGTGAACAGGCGCTCGGGTTCCTCCACCATGTCTTTGAAGGTGGCTCCCATGCCGACGATCTTCTCGTGCAGGTCGCGGCTGTATTTTTCGAAGAACCGTTTACGCATCAAGTCGCAGTAGACGGTGTGATGCGGGAACCTGTCTTTCAGCGTCTGCAGCAGCTGCTCGCGTTGGGAGTGATCGAGATACATGAAGACGCCTTCGATGACCACGTGCACGTTGCTGGCCGCACCGACGATGGCGAGCTTGTCGTTCAGCGATTCGGCGGCGAAGTCGATCGGCACGCGGGTCAGCGGGTTGGGCGCCTGCGCCGCCGGCAGGCAGGTTTCCTTGTAGGTGAGAATCTCGGGTTCATCGAACTCGAACCAGCGGCCACCTGTCAGCCGGAAGGCGCGCGTATCGAAGCCGGCGCCGATGATGACGACGGTCAGCTGTGGGTCTTTCGCCAGCTCGCGGCGCAGGTGCTCGTCGATCATGGCGTGCCGGCCGGCGTTGCTGACGTTGGGCGGCGTGAAGGCCTTGAATTCTTCCCATACCTGGCGAGCCGTGTCGTTCATGAACCGCTCGGCGAAGGTGTCGCGGCAGAGCGGAACGCTGCTGGCGGCGTCGGCCGCCCGCACGCCGAGGGTGTAGTACGCCGTGCGCGAGATTGGGTTGCCCATGCGGCAGCATCTTACCCGCGCCAGGCTCGGTTTCGGCTCGGCCCGATCGGTGGTTAAATTATCGGGCTCTTCACGAATTCTCAGCCGGCCGCACTGCGCCGGCAACGGGTGAACCATGCGTCCGCTTCGGTATTCCATCAACGTGACATTGGACGGCTGCTGCGATCATCGCGAGATGATCCCGGACGAAGACCTGCATCTGCACGCCGCGAGGGCCCTTGACGAGGTCGATGCCCTCCTGTTCGGGCGCGTGACATACGAGATGATGGAGGCAGGCTGGCGCGGTCCGGCACCGGCGGGCCGGCCGGAATGGATGAACGACTTCGCGCGCACAATCGACGCGGCGAAGAAGTACGTGGTGTCGAGCACACTCGAACGAGTGGATTGGAACGCACAGCTGGTCCGCGGGGATCTAAAGACCGCGGTCGAAGCGTTGAAGCAGCAACCCGGCAAAGGCATCATGGTCGGAGGCGTCACGCTCCCCTTCGCGCTCGCCGAGCTCGGGTTGATCGATGAGTACCTGATCGTCATTCACCCACGGGTCGCCGGTCATGGGCCTACGCTGCTTGCGGGTCTGTCGAACCGCGTCGATCTGAAACTCGTGAGCCGCGAGGAATTTCGTTCGGGCGCGACGGCGATGCGGTACCTCGCCGCGCGCGACTGAGTGAGAAGCTTCGGCGGAAGCTCGACACCCGTGTAATCAGGTTGAGCGACCCTCATCCGGCAGCGTGGCTGCTATCTTCACCCGCTCCATGGAGTCCCCTTGCCCGTGAGGTTCATGCGGGTTCCCAATGGCATCCACTTCGAGGTCCTCGGGCTGTGCGGTTGCTGTGTGCAGCCGGATAGTCGTGCGGTTGTCAGGCGCTCTATCGGGTGCGAGCCACCCCCACGTCACGGCCTGGCGCACCAACGCCGAGCGCCCCGACAGCTGAAGTTTGCGCATGCCATTGGCCTTATGCGCCTCAACCGTCTTCACGCTGATGTTCAGACGACTGGAAATTTCCTTGTTGGTGTAGCCCCAGGCAATATGGAGCAGGACCGTTGTTTCGCGTCCACTGAGTGGACTAATGATGGGTAATCCCGCCATACAGGTTCCTCCGCGGCTGACACGCCTTAGAAAGGAACCCGCTCAAACAGCGGGAGCTCAGAAAGGTGCAGCAAGGATACCCCCAGGGGTGGGAAAAGCCTACTCAGCCGCATCTGCCGCAAACTGGCGAAGACCTCAAGGCCCACTGATCGTCTTGAAGGAACGTGTCGCAGGCGAAGGCGTTCCCGGCGAACGGATGCGCCCCTCGCGGCGAACGAGTGCCTGCCGCAGCGTGGTTGCTCGGTGGAAGCAGAGCAACCCGCCCACCCATCACCCTAGTGTTTGCTGCGCCACTCGTTCGTGGCTTTGATTGCGTTTTCGGTAATCGTCCAGGCGCCGTTTGGCGAAATGCCGTTGAGCCGCTCCGTCAGATAGATGTCGAAGATCCACGTCGCAATGCCGAGAAAGTCTGGTCCACCGGCAATCGACAATCCATTCGGCCGTTGCAGCCCCTCGGGCGCGGCATAGAAACGGTCGAGGCGGTTCAGGACATCCAGGAATTCATCACGACTGAAGCTGATGGCAGCGCGAAACGATGAAGGGGTAAGCGGAGTCCGCCCCGGATTCTTCTGCCGCCATTCGTCGGTGCGCGTGATCGCCGCAACCACAATGTCGAACGCACCCTGCGAGCTGAAGCCGGCCGACCGGGCGGGCAGATAAATGTCGAAAATCCACTGCGCGATGCCGAGGAAATCCGGCCGGCCGTCGATCGACAACCCTTGCGGGCGCTGCAAACCCATCTTGCTCATGTAGAAGCCGTGCAACCGTTCCATTGCCAGCAACATGTCGGTGCGATCAAATCGCCTGCGCTGTGGTTCCGTTGGAGCCCGAAAGGCGCTCTCGGCCATTTGTGAGAAGTACAGCGTTGCCATCATGTTGTGGTCGTTGTCGGAGAGGGTGCTACGCTGCCCCATTTGTGCGGCCTGACTCTGATATTCCGGTTTGGGAATGATGGTCGGCCGCGACAAATCGAGCGCGAAATAGGTGGCGCCGTAATGCATGATCGACCCGAAATCATACGGTCCGAATGCCGTCGGATAGGCAAGCTTGTCGAACGCAAACCGCGCGTTAGCGGGTATGTTGCCGACGTCGATCGTGATGTAGCTGTCGCGATCCGGGCGTTGATGTTCGTGACTGAAGCCGAGGACGTGTCCGAGTTCATGCAGGATGGTGCCCATCCCCTGGCAACCGTCGGCGCCCAGGTTCAGCCGCGTCATCGTGCCCAGGCGATGACCGAGGTTCGCGAAGCAAGGCGATGCCTCGGGCCCGGAAAGGGCGTCCCGCGTCACCGCCAGGAAACCGGACTGGCTGGTGCGAGGCACGAACGTGACGGGCGCTGTTCGCCCCCACGTGTCCATCGCCTGACGTATGCGTTGCCGCTCCGCATCCGAAAAATTTGGCGCTATCTCGTATGGAACGACGCCCCACTCCCAATAGAACTGGCGTTGACCCAGCGCAAAAAAATTCGCTTGTTTGCGGCTGACGTCTGACTCCTTCAGTTGCTGGTACTGCTCCGGCCAAAGAAACATGTCGTCCACACGCACAGCGTCGTGCAGGGCCAATGATGGCGTGTGCGGAGGCAAATGGGGATCTTGTGATTGCGCGTGACCCGAAAGTGACAGGAGCGAAGCACAGATGACGGTAAGACAGGAGAGAACTTGGGAGCGTTTTGTCATGCGTCCGCAAAGACTAACATTGCTCCGCGAAGTTGAAAGCTGAGCAGAAAATACTTCTTACAGCCCGCGGAGGTGTTCCTGTGCGCGGGTCCTCACCGCCGATTGGCCCACATTGGCCCACGTCACCGCAAGTCAACGGACATCATGGTTGCGGTCATCCTGGCTACGAGGTTGGTTTGCGAGCTGTCGAAGACGGTTGCTTCGCAAACGGTCAACGTTCGCCCGCTCTGCACGACCTTCGCAACCGCAACCACGCGCTCGGTAGTCGCAGGTCTCAGGAAGTTGATCTTGAACTCGACGGTTAAGACTTCCTTGTTGTCTGGCATCAGTGACAGCGCGGCATACCCACACGCGACGTCAGCGAGGCTGGCAATCACTCCCCCATGCAAGAGGCCGTGTTGCTGTGTGAGGCCTTCACCAGCGGTGCAGCTAATCGTTACGGTGCCGGCCTCGACCGCTTCCAGCACTGCACCGATAGAGCCCATGAACCCCTGGCGATTGAAGCTATTTCTTACTCTATCTATCATCACGGCTGATCCACCAGCATGCATCCGAACGCGATTCGGAGCCGCCGACTGAGGTTCGCGGCCGCGAATCTCTCGTCAACGAAAAGTCGCTGAGCGCGAGAACAGAAACCGCGTCGACTCGCGCAACTGTAGATGATTCTGAAACATCACGTGCTGAACGTCACCGGTAGCTCCGTTGGGCGGTAATCGGGGTAGCAGACGCGCGCCGAAGGCCGGGCGTCGTAAAGCGGATGAGCGGCCACGGCGCGAACGAGCGCGCGGAACGGGTTGGTCGGCGGGAATCGGTGCCGCTGGCGCGCGCCGAAGGCCGCACGTCATCAACCGGATGAGCGGCCACGGCGCGAACGAGCGCGCGGAACGGGTTGCTCGGCGGGAATCGGTGCCGCTGACGCGCGCCAAGGGCGCGCGGCGCCAACCGGATGAGCGCCCGCGGCGCGACCGAGAGCGCGCGCAGCGCGCGAGTGAGTGCCGGGGGCGGGAATCGAACCCGCACGAGGGGGTTACCCTCTCAGGATTTTAAGTCCTGTGCGTCTGCCAGTTTCGCCACCCCGGCACAGACAGTCGGCAGTCAACAGTCGTCAGTTCACAGTTCAGTCGGCAGTTGACAGTTCAGTCTTCAGTTGGCAGTTATCAGTTGGCGGTCGCTGGAACGTGGACAGCACCCTAACTGACAACTGAACTGTGAACTGGAGACTGCCGACTGCAGACTTTCAGTGGATCATCACCGACGGCTTCGGTCCGCCCATCACGCGCGCGATCATTTCCGTCAGGCGCGCCTCATCGATCGCAAACGGACCGGCGCTGGCGGTGCCCATCTGCATCTCGAGGTGGATCAGCACGCCGCGCGCTTCGGGGCTGACGATCCAGCTGAAACCGCGAAGCGAGATCGGCGGTGCGTCGCCGCCGGGATTCTTGGCGCGCTCGAGGGCCAGCAGCATCTGCTCCAGCAACGATCGCACGTCAGCATCGGTCCACGATTGCGCGTCCTCGGGGATGCCCTCGATGGGCTGCGTCCGCGCGTCCTGCTGTCCTCTTACCCAAACGTCGACATCCATAGCTATTGATTGTTCCACTTCGGAGGGCGTTTCTCCAACCACGCCTGCACGCCCTCGATCGCGTCGGCGGTCTGGAGCAGCCCGCCCAGGTAGTCGCGCTCGGCGGCGGCCAGCGCGGGCTCGGCCTGCGCGCGCGTGGTAAGGCGCGCCGCGGCAACGGCGTGCGACAGCACGATCGCGGAATGCGGCGCAAGGTGCGCATCGAACCACGCCGCCGCCGATTCAAGCAGGCTCGATTGCGGCGCCACCAGGGAAACCAGCCCGGCGTCGTGCCAGTAATCAGCGTCGCGCGTCTGCCCGGTGACGATGGCGCGCGTGGCGCGTGAGGCGCCGACGCGCAACGGCAACAACGCCGCGGCAGCCGGCGGAAACGCGCCGAGGCGAATCTCCGGCAGGCCGAACGTCGCGGTGGTGGTGGCGAGAATGTCGTCGCACGCCAGCGCGAACTCGAAACCGCCACCGAGGCAGCGCCCTTCAACCAGCGCCGCGGTGGGCGCCGGAAACGCGAGCAAGCGCTTCAACACGCGATGCGTCTCCGGCAGCACGGTGTGCATTTGCTCCGGCGTGTGTTCCTGGATTTTGGCACCGTAACAGAACTCGCCACCGGCGCCTTCCACCGTCAACCACTTGATGCCGGGCTGCGATTCGAGCTGGTGAATCGCTTCCCCCAGCGCGCGCACAAGATCGAGGGACAGCAAATTCCCGGGCGGCGAATTGAGGACCAGGCGCCGCCACTCCCCGTCGCGCGCCGACACCGATTCGACAAGTGCGCTCATTGGCCCGGCTCCGCTTCGTCGGCGCGGCGCGCCAAC
>DASVFC010000185.1:0-3777 GCA_036380235.1 Vicinamibacterales bacterium | reverse complement strand
TGTGCGACAACCCTACGCCGCCGTTGTCGTTGGTAAAGATCACGATGGTGTTGCGCTCGAGCCCTCGCGAGCGCAACGCCTGCAGGATCTCGCCCACACCACGGTCGACATGTTCCATGACGGCGACATAATCGGTTCGCGTCGCCGACGCGGTGCGGCCCGCGCCGTCCGACCGCTGGGTCGGCGAATGCGGCGCCGTGAACGCCACGTCGATGAAAAAGGGGCGCGTGGCGTTGTGGTTGATGAACTCGACCGAACGGCGCGTAATCAGATCGGTGATGTAACCGCGGCGCGCGATCGGCGAGTCGCCTTCCCAGAGATCCGGTTGCGCCGTGGCGAACTGCGCCCCTTCGCTTGGACGGACTGTCAGGTGCGTGTGATAGTCGATCGCCGCGCTCTTCGACCCGAAGAAGGTGTCGAAGCCGTGTGCGCGAGGAGAATATTGTGGCCCGTACCCCAGGTGCCATTTCCCAATCAGCGCCGTCGCGTAGCCATGGTTCTTGAGGAGCGCCGGTAGGGAATGCTTTAACGGCGGCAACCCGCCGTCGGCACCGGGCAAGTCCGGCGCAGGAAGCACAAATTCCACTCCGTAACGCTGCTGGTAGCGGCCCGAGATCAGTCCCGCTCGCGTCGGCGTACACGACATTGCGTTGGCGTAAAAGTGCGTGAGTTTGGCTCCGTCACGCGCGAGGCTGTCGATGTTCGGCGTCCGAATGTCCGGCGCGCCATAGGTGCCGGTATCGGCGTAGCCGGCATCGTCAGTCATGATCAGGACGATGTTGGGCTTGTCGGATCGTGATTGCTCGACGCCTGCCATTGAGGATGTGAACAGAAGCAAGATGGCGACCGCGATCCTGACCATTGACCCTCCGAACTACAGACTAGCTGCGCATTCTCCAAACCACCAGCCTCGAGCGGTCGAAAACAGTTGAGTTTTCGTTACCACGCAAAGATGAGGCGAGTCACGCCGCCTCGACCGTTGCCCGTGTCGCGAATTGCATTGACCTCGCTTCACGCTTTCCCATAGCGTTGCATCGTCGGCCCGTCCTCGCTTCAGCCGCTTCATTATGAGCGCTTACCAGAGTTCAGTTGCGAGAAGCCAGCGATGTCCAGAACGTTGACGCCGGCAAGGGCACGTATGAATCGATCGTAGGGGGAGGATGTGATGTCAGTTGCCAAGGTGTCGGAGATCAGCGCGACCTCATCGAAGAGCTTCGAGGACGCCATTCAACAGGGCCTGGCGCGCGCCTCGAAGACGCTGCGCAATATCCAGGCGGCATGGATCAAGGAGCAGCGTGTTCGCTGCGACAACGGACGCATCATCGAATACCAGGTCAACATGATGGTGACCTTCGTGCTCGACGAATAGCTTCACAGGAGGTGAATGATGGGTTTGAGAGACATGTACGCGTACGCGATTTCTACAGCGAAGGGCAAGTTTCACGGCAATGCCGAAGAGCGTGATGGCAAGTTGCACTTCAAGGGCACCGTCGCTACCGAAGCCGAGAAGAATGAAATCTGGACGGCGATCAAGACCATTCCAACCTGGCAGAACGACATCGTTGCTGATATCCAGGTGACCGGAGGACCGGCCGCCGCCGCACCTGCCGCGGGGGCGCGAACCTACACCGTCAAGGCCGGCGATACCCTGAGCGCGATTGCCAAGGAACACTTGGGCAGCGCCGGGGCATATATGAAGATCTTCGAATTGAACAAGGATCAGCTGACGGATCCAGACAAGATCAAGCCTGGGCAGGTCCTCAAGCTGCCGTGAGAGCGGCGGAATCAATGACAACCGGTCTGCAGCGGTGAACTTTGTGATACAAAGTCTCGTAAGACACCTGCATGCAGACCGGCCTCATCCCTAACCTCGACGTTCTCCGCCGCGACCTGTCGCACGCCTTCCGCTCTTTACGTAAAGATCGCGCCTTCGCCCTGGTGTGCGTGGTCTCGCTCGGCATCGGCATGGGCGCGATCATGGCGCTCGTCACCTTCAGCCGCGCGATCACCGCGAATGCACGAGGCATCAAAACGGACGGGCTGGTTGAGCTGCTCGTGCTGCCGAAAGGCCCCTTGCTGGCAAAGGCGGGCGACTGGGCGATCGAGGGCTGGACGTACCCGGACTATCAAGTGCTCCGCGATGCCGATCACGGCATGGCAATCACCGGCTGGACGAGCGACTTCAGCGAATATGGCGAGCCCGCGCCAGACGAAACCGCCCGCCCGCGCGTCAGCACGCTCTATGTGTCGTCGAATTATTTCACCACCTTTGGCGTCACCGCGGCACGCGGGCAGACGTTCGATCCCGCGATCGACGACGCGCCGTCGGGTGAGGCGAGGGTCATCGTCAGCGATGATTTCTGGCGCAGCCGTCTGGCCGGCGATCCCGACATCATCGGCAAGTCGATCAAGGTCAACGGCGTCCCCCACACCGTCATCGGCATCACGCCACCCGACTTCCGCGGCCACTTTCATTTCTTCCAGGCGCCCGGCTCGCTGTTGTTCATCCCGCTCGAGCGTCATCCGAAGTTAAAAGCAGATCCAAACCTGCGCAACGACCGCAACGTCGAATGGGTGCGGATCCACGCGCGCCTCAACGACGGCATCGACATCACTCGCGCCAACCAGCTCGTGACCTCGACGATGACCGGACTCGCGAGGGAGCATCCGTCAACAAACGAATTCAAGTCTGCGACCGTGGAACCGTACGTCTCAATGGGCGCTGCCGGCCGTCCCGAGCAGCAGCGCGTGTTTACGATCATCTTCAGCCTTGCCGGCGCAGTGCTGTTGGTTGTGTGCCTGAATATCTCCGGCATGATGCTCGTTCGCGGCGCTAACCGGGAGCGCGAGTTGAGCATTCGCGCCGCGCTGGGCGCCGCGCGCCAGCGGCTGATTCAACACCTATTCTTCGAAGCGCTGCTTCTTGCTGTTATTGGTGCTTCGATCAGCGCCTTCGTGCTCTACGGCATTCCTGCGGTGGCCGCGTGGTACCTCGGAGCACCGGTCCCGCAAGAGATCGACTTTGACGTCGTCAACGCGTTGAGTGCGGCGG
Organism: Vicinamibacterales bacterium; assembly: GCA_036380235.1. GTDB lineage: Bacteria > Acidobacteriota > Vicinamibacteria > Vicinamibacterales > UBA2999 > 12-FULL-67-14b. The sequence goes on along the minus strand of DASVFC010000185.1, from coordinate 725 downwards.
TGCTGTGCCTGGGGGTCAGCCTGCTGTTCGGGCTGCTGCCGGCGGTGCGCTTCAGCCGTCCGAATTTGATCACGGCGATGAAAGACGACGCGGGTGGCGGTGGCAGTCACACCATACGCGTTCATCGCGCCGCGGCGATGGTGCAGATTGGGATTGCCGTGCCGTTCCTGGTTGTTGCGGGAGTGATGCTGGATCGTGTGCGCACCGCGGATTTTGGGTTTCCGACTGACGGGATCGCCGGTGCGCGGCTACCGAAGCCGGCCGGCGATGAACGTGAAGCAAACTTCGCGATCCGCCGCGTTCGCGACAACCTGCAGCAGGCCAATGGTGTGCGCACGGTGGCGCTCGCCGACGGGATGCCGATCGATTTTGATTACCGCTTGTTCCGTATCGGCAGCACAAACGGATCGCAGTTCGTCACCGCGCACGTCACCCGCGTCGGCGAGAACTTCCTCGAGGCGGTCGGTGCGCCCCTGCTGCGGGGCCGGACGATCAGCGCGGAAGATCGCGTGCGTGCAACGCCGGTGGCCGTCATCTCGCAGCCGCTTGCCACCGTGTTGTTCGGGGGCAAGGAAGCTATCGGTGAGCAAGTCACGGTTGCCCTTGAAGAGGGTCGCGAAGAGGAATTCACGGTGATCGGGGTGAGCGCCGACTTTGCGACCTCGCAATTGACCACCGAGCGGCCGCAGATTCTGCTGCCGTTGCCGGAGCAATTGCCGTCAACG
>DASVFC010000184.1:0-4510 GCA_036380235.1 Vicinamibacterales bacterium | reverse complement strand
CAGCTTCGCTAAGTCGGCGCTCCGGCTTAGCGACTTAGGGGCGAGCGGCGTCGAGTTGCAGGACGGCGTCGAGAACGGTCTCGGCGACGTCGACGAAGAAGCCGCGGTTGATCTTGTCCGCGGTGTCGGTCGGCTTGTGGTAGTCGGGGTGATCCTCGACACCGAAGTAGACGAAGGGAACGCCGGCGGCGTGGAACGGGCCGTGGTCGGACTGGTTCGTCCAGTCGTCAACACCGCCGGCGATCGCCACCGGGCGATCGTGACCGAACAACACCTTGATCGGCGCGCGCGCGGCGACGATCTCCAGGGGCGGCTTCAGAGCCGGCGTGTGATACGTGCCGGCAATGAAGATCTCCCGCTTGTCGCTGCGGCTGACCATATCGAGATTGATGTTCAACCCAATACGCTCGCGCGGGATCGGACCGTTCGACACGAACACCTTCGCGCCGTTGAGACCGCCTTCCTCAGCATCGAAAGCGGCAAACACGATCGATCGCCGCATCGGGTTCTTCTGGCAATGAGCGGCAACTTCGAGCATCACCGCCACGCCGGAGGCGTTGTCGTCGGCACCGTGATAGATCGCGCCATCGCGCACGCCGAGATGATCGTAATGCGCCGAGACGACGAACATCGGCAGCGTGGGATCTTTGCCGACACACATGCCAAGCACATTGGCGCCGCTCTCCTCGCGCGCGGACGTCGCCAGTTTCCTGGTAAACGCAAACGGGAACACATGGGCGTTGGCGACGGGATGCAGGCCGATCGATTTGAACCGCGCCAGCACGTACTCGCGCGCGGCGATGCCGCCCGGGGAGCCGGCGGCGCGGCCCTCGAACTTGGCATCAGCGAGCGTGGTCACCGTTTGCATCAACCGCTCGCTATCGATCCGCAGCCGTGCCGCCTGGGCCGGCGCCGGCAGGCGCGCGTCACGCTGCGCGTCGATTCGCCGCGCTTCAAAGCGGTCGGCAACCAGGAACCACAACACCGCGGTCGCCACCACCCCGAACCCGATGATCCGTCGTCTATTCATCTGCATCTCGTCGGCACGATCCGATCACAACGGCAACGCCATCACCACATCGGTTTGCGGATCGGTGCCAAACAAGAATATGTGCGTACCGGCATCGACGAAACCACATTTCGCATAGAAGGCGCGCGCCCGCGCGTTGTGTTCCCACACACCCAGCCATAACGTCTGCGCGCCGCGTTCACGCGCCTCGTCTTTAACCCGCTGCATTAACGCCTGCGCCACACCCTGCCCGTGGTAGCCCTGCGCCACATAGAACCGCCACAACTCCACCGGCGTGGGCCCGGTCACGCAGTCGGGCACATGGTCTCCGCGCAGCTGCGCGTAAGCGATCGCCTTGCCGTCGTGTTCACACAACAGCGTCGCAATGCCCGGATCCTGCAACTCCGCCGTTTGCTGCGGCACCCCGTAAGCGCGCTCGAGGTGAAGCGCCATGTCCTGCGGATCGTTGGTCGCTGCAAACGTGTCGTAAAACGTCGTCCGTGCCAGATCGGCGAGGGCGGCCGCGTCGGATGATTGACCTCGTCGGATGTTCACCAGGAGATCGTAATCCGACCGCGCCAAACCATGGAACCCCGCGAACCAGTGGAACCGCTGAAAGGATTGTTCCGTAAGGATGTCTGAGGCGTCATATGGGTCTTTGGGAAGATGTGCGGTTTGCCGCGCGGCTGCTGATTAAAGACAAGTGGTTCACCCTGGTCGCCGCCATTGCGCTGGCGCTGGGCATCGGCGTCAACGCCACGGTATTCACGTTCGTGAATGCCGTCCTGATCCGCGGGCTGCCGATTCCGGAGTCGGATCGCGCCGTGGCCGTCAGTTCTTACGATCGGGTCCGCAATCAGCCTCGCGGCGTCTCGTACCTCGATTTCCGGGATTGGCGCGATTCGTCGCGCTCCTTCGAGCTGGTCGGCGCCTACAACGGCCTGCCGGCCAATGTCAGCGATGAAGGACAGCCGCCGGAACGCTACCAGGGCTCACACATGTCGGCGGCGAATTTCCAGATCCTCGGCACGCAGCCGGTGATCGGGAGAACGTTCACCACCGCGGAGGACCGACCCGGCGCACCTCCGGTCGTGATTATCGGCCACGGCATGTGGGTCAACCGTTACGGCAGCAACCACTCGATCGTCGGGCGAACGATCCGCGTCAACGACATGCCCGCCACGGTGATCGGTGTCATGCCCGATGGCTTCAAGTTCCCGTTCAATACCGATCTGTGGCTGCCGCTGGGCATGATCACGGGCCTCGAAGAGCAACGACGCAACGCGCGCAGCCTGACCGTGTTTGGCCGCCTGGCGCCCGGTGTCAGCCGTGAACAGGCGCAGAGCGAGCTGATCAACATCTCGCGCCGGATCGAATCCGAAAATCCCGAGACCAACAAGGACATCCAGGCGCGGGTGCAGACCTTCAACGAAAGCCAGAACGGCGGCCCGATTCGCGCCATGTTCTTGTCGCTAATGGGAGCAGTCGCGTTCGTGTTGCTGATCGCCTGCGCCAACGTCGCCAACTTGCTGTTGTCTCGCTCGACGAACCGCGCCCGCGAGATCTCCGTGCGGGTGTCGTTGGGAGCGTCGCGGTGGCGCGTCATCCGCCAGCTGCTAATCGAAAGCGTAATGCTGGCAACCATCAGCGGCCTGGCCGGACTCGGCATCGCCGCGATTGGCGTCCGCCTGTTCGATCGGGCCACGCAGGACGTGGGCCGGCCCTACTGGATCCAGTTCACCATGGACGGCACCGTCATCGCGTTCTTCGCGCTGGTGTGCCTCGGCACCGGCATCATCTTCGGCCTCGCGCCGGCATTGCACGTCTCGAAGACCGACGTCAACGAGGTGCTGAAGGAAGGTGGACGCACCGGATCGGCGGGCATGCGATCGCGCCGGTGGACTGGCGCGTTGATGGTCGCCGAGCTCGCCCTCACGGTGGTGCTACTGGCCGGCGCCGGCTTCATGATCCGCAACTTCCTCACCATGTACCGGCTCGATCTCGGTGTCGACACGTCGCAGCTGCTGACGATGAACCTGGCACTGCCGGAACGAAAGTATCCGTCGCCCGAGCAACGCCTCGCTTTTTATGAGCGGCTGGAGGAGCGGCTGAAGTCCAACCCGCGCATTCAGAACGTCGCCGTCACCAGCAACGTGCCGCTTATGGGTGGCTTCCTGCGCCGGCTGGAGATCGATGGCAAGCCCCTCGACCAGGGCCAGCAGGCGCCGAACGTCACCATGCTGACGATCGATCCGCAATACTTCGCGACCATCGGGCTGCCGTTGCAGCGCGGACGCAACATCACGAACGAGGACGGCATGGTCGGGCGCGAAGCGGCGATCATCAACCAGCGGTTTGCGGCGCTCCACTTCCCGAATGAAGATCCCATCGGCCGCCGCATTACGCTCAGCATCGATCTGCAGGGCGGCGCGCCGCCAGCCGGTGGCATCCCCACCTCACTCACCGCCACCATCATCGGCGTCGTCCCCAACCTGCGTCAGCGCGATTTCCAGCTGCCCGATCCCGACCCGATCGCGTATCTGCCGTTCCGCACCGACCCGCGCGGTTTCATGAACCTGATTGTCCGCAGCCAGGGTGACCCGAAGGCAATGACGCCGATCCTGCGCGAGGAAGTGCGTGCCATCGACGCCGACCTGCCGCTATTCGGCATCAGGACGATGGATGAGAACCTCGCCCAAATGCGGTGGCCGTTCCGGATCTTCGGCAGCATGTTCGCCATCTTCGCAGTGATCGCGTTGACGCTATCGGCGGTCGGCCTTTATGCCGTCACGGCCTATGCGGTGTCGCAACGGACGCAGGAGATCGGCATTCGCATGGCGCTGGGCGCGCAAGGCAACCAGGTGTCGTGGCTGTTCCTGCAGCGGTCGTTCGTGCAGCTGTCGGTTGGCTTGCTGGTCGGCGTCGCCGGCGCATTCGGCGTCGGCACATTGTTCTCTCGCACCGATCTCCTGGTGCAAAACAGCGCGGCAGATCCGATCACGATCGGCGCCATCACGGTCTTGCTCGCGGCGGTAGCGGTGGCCGCCAGCGTGCTGCCGGCAAAGCGCGCAACGCGGCTCGATCCGCTAATCGCGCTGCGGCGCGACTAACAACGACGAGGCCACCAGGCCGGTGACATTGGCCACAGCGAAGCTGAGTCCTTTCAGGTTTCGCTCTGGCGGCACCCCAGGAATCGGGCGCGGATAGCCGGACGCGAAAAACACCGGCGCCGCGCCCACCCGCATCGTCACACGACACTCCTCGCGCGCGATCGACCAGTCCAGCATCACCGGCCACACCGCCGGCAGCGCACCCGGCAGCCAGCGCACGCCGTCCTGCTCCCCCGCCGCGATCACGATCACGCCGGCCTTGGCCGCCTCGTCCACCACGCTCGCGAGCGCCGGTTCGTGCGCGCGATTCTGCGTGCCGAGACTGAGGTTGACCAGGTCTGCCCGATGCTCAATCGACTTCTCGATCGCCGCCACCAAGGCTTTGCCGGTG
>DASVFC010000183.1:0-3978 GCA_036380235.1 Vicinamibacterales bacterium | reverse complement strand
GCACCCTGGCGATCCGGCGCGCTACGGCGCCAACAAACCCGACAACGAGGCGGTCGCAAAGCTGCTCGACACGTTCCTCGAAGGCCGCGCCAGCCTCGGTATCGAAGAAGCATCGCCGTCGGTCCAGCGCTTCCGCGAAATGATCGGCCGCGACGAGAAGATGCTCGCAATCTTCGAGTGGATCCGTACCGCCGCCAAGTCGGACATCTCGGTGCTGATCCTCGGGCCGACCGGCGCCGGCAAGGAAGTGGTGGCGCGCATGATCCACGAGCTGTCGCGCCGCGGCCAGGAGAATTTCCAGGCTGTGAACTGCGCCGCCCTGCCCGACAGCCTGTTCGAATCGGAAATCTTCGGTTACGAAAAAGGCGCGTTCACCGGCGCCCACGATCGCAAGCCGGGCCGCCTGGAGCTGGCCAACGGCGGCACCTTGTTCCTGGACGAGGTCGGCGACATGTCGCTGATGGCGCAGGCCAAGCTATTGCGCGTGCTCGAAGAGCGGCGCTTCGAGCGGCTCGGCGGCAACCGATCGATCCACGTCGACTTCCGCCTCATCTCCGCCACCAACCGGCCCCTCGACATGTTCGTGCGCGAGAGCCGCTTCCGCGAAGATCTGTATTACCGCATCAACGCGTTCGCGATTCGCCTGCCGTCGTTACGTGAGCGCGTCGTCGATATCCCGGTGCTCGCCAACCGCTTCCTCGCCCGCTATTGCGCCGCGAATGGCTTACCGCTCGACGCCAAACAGTTCACGCCCGAAGCACAACAGCTGCTCGCGACGTATCACTGGCCGGGCAACATCCGCGAACTCGAGAGCACCGTTTCGCGCGCCGCCCTCTCGGCGCCAGGCCGCGCCATTCGCGCCGCCGACATCGAGTTCCTCCACGGTCACGCGATGCCGCGGCCTGAAGAAAGTTCGACGCGCCTGCCGTCACTGCGCGACGCAGAACGTGCGCACATCATTCGCGTCCTCGAAGCGACCGAGTGGAACAAGCTCGAAGCCGCAAAGGTCCTCGACATCAGCCGCGGGACCCTCTACCGGAAGATCGACGAATACGGCCTCGAACCGGCAGCCGGATCCGGTCGACGACGCGGCCGTACGTCGGGGTAATCCGCCAGAGCGATATATTGTCGTTTAATGTCATATCAATAGAAGAGCTCTAACGTACGGTTTAGGTAGTGTGTCCGGATCAGGAACAACACATAAGTGCCTAAAAATGACGCAGTTAACTCGCACGCCGATATCAGCGCTTTAAGCTTTGTTACTTTCTGATTGAGATGTGACTCTTTAGTCACTTATACTCCAAGCTCTTGAGATCAAGCGCCCCCCGTCGCGCTTGAATGCCTGCGCTATGCGCGCTTTGCCTCTCGCAGCCCGGCTTTACGTAAGCGCCACGATTGCAATCGGCGCCGGCCTCGTTGTGTGGCTCGGACCGCAATCGGATTTCACGAACGTTCCTCTCTTCATCGTTCTGCTGCTGACCTCCGCAATCACTTCCGCGTTCAAGGTCAGCCTCCCGCTCGCCAAGAGCGGCTCGACGATGTCGGTGTCGTACGCGGTCGATTTCGCATCGCTGCTGCTGCTCGGTCCGAACGAGACCATGCTCGTTGCCGTTACCAGCGCATGGAGCCAGTGCACCTTCCGGATGAAGACGAAAAATCCGGGATACCGGACCTTGTTCAGCATGGCGTGCCTGGCAATCACCGTGCAGGCCTCCGGCCTCGCCTACCTGTGGCTCGGCGGCGTGCCGGGCACGCTCGCGCATGATGTGGCGGGCCTCGCCCGCCCGCTCGTCGGCGCAGCGACGATGTATTTCGTGTTCAACACCTGCCTGATCGCTGTCGCGGTATCGCTCGCCACGAAACAGTCTTTCCTGTCGGTGTGGAACCAGAACTTCCTGTGGAGCGCGCCGAGCTACTTCGTTGGCGCGGGCGCCGCGGCGATCGGCACCTGGGCGGTGATGACCTCGGGCGTGTGGCTGGCGCTGTTGGCCGCGGCGCCGCTCTACCTCACCTACCGCACCTACAAGGTCTACCTCGGTCGCATCGACGACGAGCGTCGTCACGTTGAAGAAATGGCGGACCTGCACCTGGCCACCATCGAAGCGCTGGCGCTCGCGATCGACGCGAAAGATCAAACCGCGCAGTCGCATATCCGCCGTGTCCAGGTGTATGCCACGAGCATCGCGCGCGGGCTCGGCATGTCCGACACGGAAATTCAGGGCGTCAAGACCGCGGCGCTGCTGCACGACATCGGCAAGCTGGCGGTGCCCGAGCACATCCTGTCGAAGCCGGGTCCCCTGACGCAGGAGGAGTTCCAGAAAATTCGCGTCCACCCGCAGGTCGGCGCCGACATCATCAGCGCCGTGCCGTTCCCGTATCCGGTGGCGCCGCTGATCTTGAGCCACCACGAACGCTGGGACGGCAAGGGCTATCCGCAAGGCTTGAAGGGCGAGGATATTCCGCTCGGGGCGCGCATCCTGTCGGTGGTTGATTACTACGACGCGCTCACGTCAGACCGTCCGTACCACAAGGCAATGACGCCCGAAGCGGCGATGGCGCTGCTCCAGCAGGAAGCCGGCCGCGCGCTCGATCCGCAGGTGGTGCAGATGTTCGTCAAGATGGCGCCGGAAATGGAAGCCGCCGCGCAGACAGTCGAAACCGCCACGCCACGCCGCCTGTCGCTCGAGCCGCAGAACGAACGTGGCGTTCCCGCGGTCGGCTTCTCGCCGGAGAGCAACAAGACCAACACGGTCTTCGAAGACATCGCGCTCGCGCACCGCGAGATCTACGCGCTCTACGAAATTGCGCAGACGATGGGCACGAGCCTAGGCGTCGCCGACACGATGGCGCTGATTTCGTCGAAGCTGTCGAACCTCGTGCCGTTCTCGGCGAGCGCGTTGTTCCTGTTCGACGAGGAAGCCGACTCGCTGCGCTGCCGATTCGCGACCGGCGTCGAAGCCGATGCGATCGGCACGATGTCGGTGCGCGCCGGTCAGGGCCTGGCCGGCTGGGTGGCGCGCAATCGCCGGCCGCTCGTCAACGCGCGGCCGAGCGCCGAGTTCGAGGCCGCCGGCCTGTCCAAGTCCACCGCGCTGCAGTCGGCGCTGGTGGCGCCGCTGGTGTTCAGCGATCGCTTCATCGGCACGCTCGCCGTATATTCGACGCAAGCCGACTTCTACACCGACGATCACCGCCGCCTGCTCGATCGCGTCAGCGAACAGGCCTCGGCGGTCATTCACAACTCGATCGTGTTCGAACAGACGCAGGAGGATTCGCTGACGGATCCGCTGACCGGGCTGCCGAACACCCGTTTCATGTTCATGCACCTGACGCGCGAGCTGGCCCGCGCCGAACGCCTGAAGGCGGAGGTCGCGCTGCTGGTCATGGACCTGGACAACTTCAAGGAGATTAACGACAACCACGGTCACCATGTCGGCGATCGCGCGCTGCGTGAAGTGGCCATGGTGCTGCGCTCCGGCATTCGTCCGTACGACATCTGCATCCGTTACGCCGGCGACGAATTTATTGTCGTGCTCTCGGGCTGCGGCGCCGACGAAGCAGAACGCAAGCGCGTGGAGTTACAGCGCACCGTGGATGAAGTGCTATTCGAAGCGCGGCCCGGCCGCCGGCTGCCGCTTGCCATCAGCGTCGGCGCCGCGATCTATCCGCAGGACGGCGACACCTATGAATCGCTGCTCGCCACTGCCGACAGCCGGATGTATCGCGATAAGTCGCGCCGCAAGCAGCGCGTCGAGGTCCGCCCCGCCGCCACAGGCACCGACGGGATGGCCGCGGTGGCCGTCCCGATGTCGCAGCCGCTGGCGGAGATCACCGAGGTCGACATCCAGCGCGCCGGCTTTGGCGTGCTCTAGGGACAGGGATCAGGGATCAGGGATCAGGGATCAGGGATCCCGGGAGCCGGGAACCGGGAACCGGGAACCGCAATCTGCAATCAGAAATCTCCAATCTGCAATCAGC
>DASVFC010000182.1:0-4866 GCA_036380235.1 Vicinamibacterales bacterium | reverse complement strand
GTGGATGCAGCGACGGCACGCAGTTCAGGGCGCCGAAGTTGGAGACGACGGCGTCAAAGCCTTCGCCGTGGTCGAGCGCGGCGAGAAAGTGCGGCAATTCCTCCAGGCCACACGACAGCAGGTTGACACGATTGCCCTCTGCAAACGACGAGATGCGACGGCGCGTGCGCATCAGCATCTCTGCTGAGGGATCGCATGCGACAACGCGCGCACCCATCCGCGCCAAGAACAGCGTGTCGAGGCCGGTGCCGCAGCCGATTTCGAGCACGCGAATGCCCGGCTTGATCCACCTTCGGAACGCCGTGTGCGTTTGCGCTCGTTGATGCAGAAAGGAGTCGCCAGACACCAGCGCGTCGTAGGAAGGCGCTAGGCGATCGAACGCCGCGGCTGCCGCTGCTTTCACCGCGATCTCCCCCGGCTCATCGATTTCACCGGCAGGCTCGATTCGGGGGCGTCGAGTGGCGACGGCATCACGGCTGGCATGACGGCGCCGGCGGCACGGTGGTACACCGCCAGCATCTCCTTGGCCGTTTGCGTCCACGAAAACATGCGCGAACGCTCGAGCCCACGCCGGCCGATCTCACGCCGTAGTTCCTCGTCGATCGCAAGACGCACGATCGCATCGGTGAGCGCCTCGGTGCTCGTGGGATCGATCGTCACCGCTGCGCCTCCGCCAATCTCGCCCAGCGACGAGGTGTTCGACGTGATCACCGGCAGGCCGCACGCCATCGCCTCGACTACGGGAAGGCCGAAGCCTTCGTAAAGCGACGGGAACGCAAAGTATTCGGCGAGGTTGTAGATCGCCGGCAGGTCCTCGAAGCTGGCGTAGCCGGTGAAGTGCACCGCGCCGCTCAGACCAACCCGCTCGACCTGTCTGGCCAGGTCGCGCGATGACCAGCCGTACGGGCCAACGCAGACGAGGTGATGCGGAATGCCCTGCGCCTTCGCGGCGGCAAACGCGTCGACGAGCCGCGGCAGGTTCTTGCGGGGCTCGATGGTTCCGACATACAGCATGAACCGCGGCGGCAGGTTGTAGCGGGCTCGCACGCGATCGCGCTCGGCGGCGTCGTCGATTGGTCGAAACGCCGGGCTCGCCGCCTCGTGCACCACCGACACGCGATCGGCAGGCACCCGATGAAACCGGAGCAAGTCGCGCCGCGCACTTTCGGATACCGTCACGATCGACGCCGCCTGCTTGATCGCGACGTGCATCAACGGCCGGTTCAACAACAGTCGCCGCAACGGATGACACTGCGGATACAAGCGCAAGCTCATATCGTGAACCGTGACGATCATCGACACCGGCGAGCCGATCGGGATCATGCCGTTGGTGAAGTGCGCCACGTCGGGACGCAACACATCGAGCGCGCGCGCCGCGCGCATCTGCATCCAGCCGATGCGCACTGGGAAGCGATGGCCGTCGTGTACGCGCACGTGCCGCGGCAGCGGCCGCGCGGTCTCGATCGGCTGGTTCGACACCACGACGATCTCGTCACCGGTGGATTCAACCTCGCGGGCGAGATGTTGCAGCAGGTGCTCGGTGTAATACCCAACGCCCGTACGTCCCGGTGTCAGCGTCGTGCCGTCAAACGCGATGCGCATGGGAGTAGTGCAGGCCCGCCGCAATGGCGAACACGACGTAGGTGGACGTGAAGGTGAGGAATGAATCGACCATACCGTGCGCGGTGATGGCGAGGCCTGCCGACGTGGTGGCGGCGACAAACCGAATTGTGTCGGCGTTGGCCGCAGCGAGCCTGTCGAGCGTCGACCACGCCGCGGCGATCAGTAGCCAGAGCAGCGTCGCGAAGCCGATCAGGCCCGTGCCGACCAGCACCTCGAGGTAGGTGTTGTTGGTATGGACACGCGTATCCCACGAAGTCAGCCCGACGCGCGGCCCATAGATGAATCGAAAGTTGTCGGGGCCGATCCCGAGCCACGGCCGTTCACGCGAGATATCAAGCGCCGTGCGCCACAACAGCGTGCGCGGCATTCGCACAGTGCTTGATGGCATGCGCCCGTGTGTGGGCAGCGGCGGCGTCACCGCATCCCCGTGCACGGTCACCAGCGTGCGGCCTGGATCAACGCCCTCGAGGCTCAACCACGTCCGGTGCTCCTGCACCACGTCCCATACGAGCACGTACGTACCCGGGTACCCGGGCGCCCTCACCCGCGCCTGCAGTTGCACGTCGGCGCCAGGCTCAACCGGCTGCGCGAAGGGCGTGCGTAACCCGTCATAGAGAAGGACTTCCTCGGTATCAACGGTCAGCCAGTGATACGACAGAGCGAACACCGGCTCCGCCGCGGACTGCCACGTGATTCCGCCGCGATTCGACAGCGTTACTGGAATGTCGTTGAACGAGCCCGATTGCAGTGCGAGCCTGTCCGGCACCTGGTACGACGCACCGTACCAATCCTGCGAGAGCTCATTGCTCATCCGAGTCACGAGCATCTGCGGCGAGCGGGACAGCAATACACGAGTGATCAGAATCGTCGCCAGCGCGACGATGCGCGCGTGTTCAGCGTCCCACCTGCGGCGCTTGAAATAGACCGCCGCCGCGTACCAGGCGAGGCTGATCGACATGGTGATCAGGCCGGCGCGCGTAAAGGTGGCGATGATGCCGGCGCCGACGATGATCAGCGCCGCAAACGCAAGCCGGCTCGATGCGATCCACATCAGCCCCAGCGCAAACACCACCTCGAGATACATGGAGGTGATGGTTGGATAGAACAGCGTTGCGGTGGCGCGCAGCTGGCCGCCAACGACGTGGAAGCCGGGACGGAACAGTTTCAACGTGTCGAGGACGGCCGGCACCTGGGCGAGCTCGAGTACCGCGATCGCACCGACCACCGCTCCGGCGGCGAGTAACACGGCGACGATCTGCCGCGTCAGCCGCCACGTCGTCACGGCGTTGACGACGAGCGCGAACATGAGAATCGCCGCGGCGAACCGCCCGACGAACTTGAACGCGTTGCCGCGAAACTCCGGCGCCGCAACGCTCGACACCGTCATGCAGGCAAGCAACGCCAGCAGCGGCAACGTGATCGGCGTCAGCCATCGCACCGTCGCCCGCTCACGCATGGCGGCGACGGCGCCCGCGATCAACGCGAGGACGATCGACAGCTCGACGGTGGTGAGCGTGAATCCAAACACGGCGCCCGGCAGCGGACGCTCGAACGGCGAGACCGCGGCGACAAGCAGCACGCTCGCCGGGACCGTCCACGAGCCCACCGACGCGCGATCGGTCCACGCGCGGAGAACCGGCATTGCAACGACGTCAGCCAAGGGTGGCGGCCGAAGTGCAACACTCGTTCCCCGGTACGGGAGGTGCATTCGCCGTCATTACCGGCGTTGATCGCGCGAATTTGCGCGCGGCGCCGGGTTTGCGCTTTCCTCATGTGAAACTGCTTTCGCGATTCGTAATGTCCAGCGACGCCGGCGTGCCCGCTCGCATTGTCCTGAAAGGGCTTGCCGACATCGCGGGCAAAGCGGCGATGCTCGTGATCACGGTGGCGGCGGCGCGCCACCTCAATCCGGATCCGTTCGCGATCATGGCGTATGCGATGGCCACCGGCTGGCTATTGGGTGTCGCCACCGACGCCGGGCTGTCGATGTACCTCGCGCGCGAAACGGCGCGCGCGCCGCGAAGCCGCCAGTTCATCATCGAGATCATCAGCGTGCGCGCCGGCCTGGCCTTCCTCGCGGCCACCGTCACCGTGCTGTTGTCCCCCGTCCTGGTTCCCGCGCACTGGCGCTTGCAGTTCGTGATTGTGATGCTGGCGCAACTCTGCGGCGCAATCGTTGAAACCATCGGGCATTACTTCCGTGGGCTGCAGCGCAGCGAGATCGAAGCGGCGATTCACGCCGGCTATCGCCTGACGATGCTGATACTGGCGTTGGCCGTGTTGTGGTGGTGGCGGCGGCTCGACTATCTCGGCGTCGCCATGCTCGTTCCCGGCCTGCTCGCGATCGTTATATCCATGACGATCGCGTTGCGGCTCGCCAACCGCGGTGACGCGGGCGCGTTACTGAGCATCGCGCGATTCACCAGGCACGTGTTGCCGCTTGGCGCGGCGGTCCTGATCTCGGCGTTGTATTTCCGCATCGACGTCTATTTCATCCAGCAGTGGCATGGCTTCCAACAGGTCGGCGGCTACAACGCCGCGTTCCGCCTGGTGGAGGCGCTGCGATTGCTGCCGGCGGCGGTGATGGCGGTGACGTTCCCCTTGCTCGTGCGGGCGCGAGACACCAATCTCGTTCGCAGCATCGGCGGCAGGCTCGCGCTCGCCGGCGGTGCGTTGGCGATCTGCTGCGTACTGGGCGCCAACACCATCATCCCGCTGGTCTACGGCACGCACTACGCCTATGCCGCACCCGCGTTCGCGGTCCTGTCGTTGGCCCTGCCGTTGTTCTTTCTGAACTACGCGCTGACGCACCAGGTAATCGGGTGGGACGGCCATCGTTCCTACCTCTTCATCGTCACGCTGGCGCTCGCCGCCAACATCGGCGCCAACACCCTGCTAGTGCCGGAACGCGGCATCACTGGCGCCGCAATCGCAACGCTGCTCACCGAGCTCGTCGTCACTGCGGGATGCATCGCCGCTCTCGCCTCACAACGGACGACGGTTCCGGACGACGGTTCGACGATGGTTCCGCGCGAAGGTTCGCCGACATGACGCCGACCCGTGCGCAGGAGTTGGCCGTGCTGCGGTCAGTGACTTATGCCGCGATGTTCGATTACCCGCTGACGCTCGAGCAGTTGCACGCGAGCCTGATCGAAGTGCGCGCCGACGCAGGGACCGTGGCCTCGTGGTGGCGAAACAGCGAATTGCTGCGGGCCACCGTCGATCACCGGGACGGTTGGTACT
>DASVFC010000181.1:0-13950 GCA_036380235.1 Vicinamibacterales bacterium | reverse complement strand
GATCACTCCCGCGCCGCCGGTGCCGACGAGGACCTCAAAGGTGTCGGCGGCGACCCGCGACGAGGTCATCACCTTTTCAATCGGCAGCACGCGCAGGTAGACGGCGTTCAGGCCGATGTAGCACACGGTCACGACCGCGATGCCGATCATCAGCGAGCGTGGAATGGTGCGCGTGGGATTGACCGTTTCTTCAGCTGTGTAGGTGACCATGTGCCAGCCGCCGAAAGCGAACAGGCCCGCCGCCACCGCGAGAGAGAAGTTCATCACCGTCACGGGCGGCAGTTCGGTGGTTGTGGCCGGCAGCGCCGCATCACCACTGAGCGCCCACCCGAGCACGATGATCGCCAGCACCGCGATCACCTTCACCGCGGTGAACGCCGTCTGCACGCTGCCGCCGAATTTGACGCCGACATAATTGACGGCCGAGAGGACGACGATGGCGCCGATCGCCACCACTCTCAGGCCGGTGTCATCGAGCGGCACGAAGAACGCGGCATACCGCGCGAACACCGTCGCGATCGCGGCAAGGATGCCGGTATGCATGCTCCAGAACGTGGCCCATCCCCACACGAAGCCAAGCAGCGGCGAATAGATTTCCTTGAGATAGACGTACACGCCACCCGTGCGTGGGTACGCCGAGGCGAGTTCAGCGCAGACCAGCGCGCCGATTAACGTCAAAATGCCGGCAACGGCCCAGGCCAGCACCACCGCCATCGGATCCGGCACGAGGTTCGTGATCTCCGACGCCTGCACGAAGATCGACGATCCGATGATGGTCCCGACCACCAGGGCTGTCGCTGTCGGAAGGCCGATGCCACGCTGCAAGGTCATTGATCGGGGTGCTGCAATCTAACACGATCGACAGAATTCCAGGGTTCTGGGTTCAGTGACGTCGATCGGTGCTATTGAAACCAGAGTGCGATGGCGAACAGCACGACCGTGACGGTGACGACCTGTTGCAGCCACTTGTGACCTTTCAGGACTGCCATTCGCACGCCGGCGACGGCGCCGATCCAGTTACCGACTGCCAGGGCGAAGCCGCGGGGCCAGTCGACTTGTCCGGCGCCTGCGAAGACGATCAGCGAGATGAGTGTCAGCATCATCACGCTCAATAGCTTCACGGCGTTACCGCGCACGAGATCCATGCCCGCGTAGGTTGTGATCGCGAGCACCAGGAAGCCAACGCCTGCCTGGATAAAACCGCCATACAAGCCGACGATGAAAAAGCCCAGCACCACTACCCAGTGGCTGGCCGGCTTGACGTCATCGCGGCGCGCCGGCTGTTGCCGATTCAACAACGACCACACGGTGAAGACGACCATTGCTATCGACAGGATTCGCCGGAACGCGAAATCGGGAACGATCAGCGCCGCCCACACCCCGAGGCAGGCGCCGAGCACGGCCGGAATGCTGACCTTCAGCGACCACGACCAGTCCATGGCGCCGTGTTGATGGAAGCCGAGAATGCCGGCGGCATTCTGCGCCAGCACCCCGACCCGGTTCGTGCCGTTGGCCAACGACGCCGGCAAACCAACAAACAACAGCGCTGGAAGAATCAGAAAGGAACCACCACCCGCCACCACGTTCAACGCGCCAGCCACCACACCGGCCAGCGCCAGCAACGTCAACTCGATCCAGAACTCCACGCCCGCCGATCGTACACCACCAACCGATAACCCTTGGAACCGTTGGAACCGTTGGAACCTTTGGAACCCCTGGAACCGTTCTTTATTCCTGTCGCAAAGTCTTCATCGGATCGAGCTTGGATGCGCGTCGTGCCGGCAGATAGCTCGCAATGAAGCCGATCGTGGCGAGCAACGCGCTTGCCGAGAACAACGTTGCCGGGTCGGTCGGTTGCAACCCAAACAGCAGCGTGCGCGCAGCGCTGGCGGCACCGAGTCCCAACGCCACGCCGATCACCACGCCGAGACCGACCATCCACCCGGCCTCGGTGATCACCATCTTCAGCACGTCCACACTGCGTGCGCCCATTGCCAGGCGGATCCCGATCTCGTTGGATCGGCGAGCGACCGTATAGGACATCACACCGTAGAGGCCAACCGCAGCGAGCAGACCGGCCAACACCCCGAACGCGCCGGACAACGCGGCCATCAGGCGCTCGCGCACGAGGCCGCTGGCGATGGTTTCGCTCAACACGTCGAAGTCGATGTCGATCGAGGGATTGACCTCGGCCACTTTCTGCACCACGGCGGGCGTCACGCTCTTGAGGTCGCCGCGCGGCTTGATCACGAAACGCGCCCAGTTCTGTGCTTCGGCGTTCTGGGTGACAGGCAGGATTATCAGCGGCTCGAAATCTTCGCGCAAATCGGTGTGCTTGGCGTCGCGGCTGACGCCGACGATCTGCCATGACTGCGCGGGCTGACCTTGCCGCTCCTCGAGTCGAATGGTGCGCCCGATCGGATCGTCGTTGCCGAGTGTCTTCTTCACGAACGTTTCGTTGACGATCGCCACGGGCGGGGCCTGCCGAGAGTCGCGGGTGTCGAAATCACGGCCACGGAGGATCGGCACTTGCATTGTCTCGAAGTAACCCTTGCCGACGCGCGTCAAGTTGCTGAGCACCTTCTCACCGGGGCCGGCGGGCGTGTCGACCATGGCCATCTCGTTCCAGATGCTGCCTTCGAGCGGCACGTAGTCGGCCTGCGCCACGTTCTCGACACCGGGAATCGAGGCCAGCCGTTCGCGAATGTCGTCACGGACAACGCGGCCGCGATCGACGTCACCCGACAGGCTTTCATGGTTGAGCAACACCACCAGCACCTGCTGATCGAAGCCGGTATCAATGCTCAACAAGTTGTAGAGCGTGCGCGAAAACAGCAGCGCCCCGAGCAACAACACCAGCGACAGCGCCACCTGTGTCACGACCAGCAATCGACGCAGTCCAAATCGTTCGCGGCTCATGGTCAAACCGCGGCCTCCGGCACGGAGCGTCGACGCCGGGGACAGCGCCGTCGCCTTCAACGCCGGCACGAGGCCGAACAGCAGGCACGCGAGCGCCGAGACGGCGGTCGTGAACAGGAACATCTTGGTATTCCAGGCCAGGTCGATGAAGACATTGCCGAAGCCCGCCGCAATCTGCGCCAGGAGTATCGTCGTCAAGCCGCGCGCGATCAGGACGCCCAGCACGGTGCCTATTACCGCGAGCAGCACGCTTTCCACCAGCAACTGCAGCACCAGCCGGCGGCGCGGCGCGCCGATGGCCAAGCGCACCGCCATCTCGCGTTCGCGTGCGCTGGCCCGCGCCAGCAACAGGTTGGCGAGATTGGCGCAGGCGATCAGCAACACGAGTCCGGTGGCGCCGAGCAGGACGGTTAGCGGCTCGCCGAACTGGGCGCGGATGCTCGACACGCCCGACGAAGCGGTCATCGCGGTGAGGTTGGTTTCGCGATACTGCTTCTCGCTTTCGGCGGTGTAGCCGGACGGCAGCGTCGCCGCCATGATGTCCGGTGAGATCGCGGCCACGTGATCGGCGGCTTGCTCCTCGGTGCGTCCCGGCGCAAGGCGGCCAATCGCCGCCAGCCACCAATTGCTGCGGCCCGGGGCGCGCCCGGTGCCGTCGGCGCTCGTCAGCCGCTCGCCGCACAACGGCAACGCGACATCAAAGCGGCGGCCGACGTCGAGGCCGAAGAAATCCGGCGGCGCGACGCCGATGATGTCGAACTTCACCCCTTCGAGACGCACGGTCTGCTGCAGCACTGAAGGCGCGCCGCCGAATTCGCGCTGCCAATAGGCATAACTGAGCACCGCGCCCGGCGAACCGCACCCGGGTCGATCGTCGTCTGGAGTGTAGAAGCGCCCAACGGCCGGTTGCAGCCCGAGCACCGACCACATTTCCCCGCTCGCCCACAGCCCTTCGATGCGGCGCACTTCGCCGCCGTCAGCGGTGTTCAACGGGCTGCTGTTCCACGCGAAGATGCCGCTGAACACCTGCTGCCGCCGCCGCACTTCATCGAACAGCGTATACGTCAGCATCGGCCGCCGGCCGGTAAAGCTGCCGCTGCGGGAGGTCCCGGGCTTGAACCGCACCTCGACGAGCCGCTCCGGCTGCGCGACGGGCAACGATCGCAACCGCACGGCATCGAGCAACTGGAAGATCGCCGTGTTCGCGCCGATGCCGAGACCGAGCGACACGATGGCGGCGAGCGCGAACCCCTTGTCGCGCAGCAACAGTCGCGCCGCATACCGCAGGTCCTGCCATAGGTTGTCGATGGGCCGCACGGTGTTCATCCAGTAGATCTCCTCGCGCACGCGCATGGCGTTGCCGAATTTTCTGACGGCGGCATCGTGCGCCGCCTGCGGCGTCATGCCGCGAGCGATGTTTTCGTCGGTCTCGATCGCGATGTACGACGCGATCTCACGAGCCGCTTCCTCGTCTTTTTTGCGCCGCCGGAAGTACTTGCTCCACCCCATCGGTGTCATCGGCGTCTCATCGTCAATCGGTGGCCGGCTTCAGCAACCGGGAAATCGCGCCTGCCAGCTGCTCCCATCGCGAGGTCTCCGCGGCGAGCATCTTCTTGCCGGCAGGAGTAAGACGGTAGTACTTCGCTTTGCGATTGTTCTCGGACGTGCCCCAGAACGAGGCGACCAGTCCGCGATCTTCGAGTCGATGCAGCGCGGGATACAGCGACCCGTGCTCGACCTGGAGCACGTGATCGGATCCATGTTCGATGGTGTGCGCGATGGTGTGGCCGTGCGCGGGGCCGATGACGAGCGAGCGCAGGATCAGCATGTCGAGCGCGCCCTGCAGCATGTCGCCGCTGCCGGGCTGGGAACGTCGGGGCATAGCGGGCAGCTTACTCCACTAGATGATCTATGGGAACAACATTCTCAGGATTGCAGCGCTGATAAAGTGGTGGCCATGACCCGCCGCGCCGGCCTGTGCACCTTGCTACTGCTGTTGAGCTTTCCACCGGCCGCACTGGCACAATTGCGGCCGCAGGTCGTGGCGCAAGGACTGACCAATCCCGTCGCGTTCATTGTCGATCCCGCCGACCCCTCGACGTTCTATGTGGTCGAGCAGCGCGGCACCATTCGCACGGTGCGCAACGGTGAGGTCGCGCCCGGCTTGTTTCTCGATTTGCGATCGTCGATCAGCGCCGGCGGCGAGCGCGGGTTGCTAGGCATGGCGTTCGCGCCCGACGGCGGTCAATCACGCCGCTTCTTCGTCAATTTCACGAACCAGGATGGTCACACCGTAGTGGCGCGCTTCACCCGCCGCAGCGACGGCGACGTCGATGCGGCTTCGCGGTTCGATCTGCAGTGGCCTGATGGCCGCCGCTTCATCGAGCAGCCGTTTTCGAATCACAACGGCGGCCACCTGGCGTTCGGTCCTGACGGCTTTCTCTATATCGGCATGGGCGACGGCGGCAGCGGCGGGGACCCAATGCACTTCGCCCAGAACCCCAATTCCCTGCTTGGCAAGATGTTGCGCCTCGACGTCAACGTACCCGACACCGATCCGCGCGGCTATCGCATTCCCGGCGACAATCCGTTCCTCGATCGGCAGCCGATAGCGGCGCTCGGCGAGATCTGGGCGTTCGGCTTGCGCAATCCGTGGCGCTACAGCTTTGACGACTGGACGCGTGGCGGCACCGGCGCGCTGGTGATCGCCGACGTCGGGCAAACCGCGCGCGAGGAAGTGAACTGGGAACCGCGCGGCATGGGTGGCCGCAACTACGGCTGGCGCCTGCGCGAAGGCCGCCAGGACTACGACATCCGTCAGCCGGCCGCGTACGGTCCGCTCACCGAACCGGTGTTCGATTACCCGCGCTCCGAGGGGCAATCGATCACCGGTGGCTACGTCTACCGGGGCCGCGCGCTTGATCCCATGTTCAACGGCCGCTATTTCTTCGCCGATTACGTGGCCGGCCGCGTGTACTGCATCGGGTTGCACCTCGACGACCGCCAGGAAGCCACCGCCGCCGATCGTGTCGAGTTGACGCAATTGCTTGGCGGAACGAGCGAACTCGGTTTGATTAGCGCGTTTGGCGTCGACGCCGAAGGTGAGCTGTATATCGTCAGTTACACCCGCGGCAGAATCGTGAAGATCGTTCCCTAGCTCTGCTTCGTCATATCCCTAAGGTAGACTGGACTCGGATGGCGACGCCGACCGCAGTGAGACGCCCGCGCAAGCGCCGGGCGACCGAAGCCGAACCCGCGCCGCCGCCACAGCCGCTGCACGACTGGTCGAATCTCGATCCCAACGACCTGTCCAATCCGGCGCTCTATATCAACCGGGAGCTCAGCTGGCTGGCCTTCAACGAACGTGTGCTCGCCCAGGCGCAGGATGCCTCGCATCCGCTGCTCGAGCGCGTCAAGTTCATCGCCATCACCGGCACCAACCTCGATGAATTCTTCATGGTCCGGGTCGCGACCATCCTGAAGAAGTTCCGGGCCGGCATCGAGGAAATCTCGATCGATGGGCAGACCACCGACCAGCAGCTCGCCAACATCCGGACGCGCGCGCTGGCGATCATCGACGACCAGACCGCGTGCTGGAGCCAGTCGCTGCGGCCGCTGCTGGCCGCCGAGGGCATCCATTTCCTCGAGCCCAACGATTACACGCCGGCGATCGATGCATGGCTGGCGCAGTACTTCAAGGATCACATCTTCCCGGTGTTGACACCGCTGGCGTTCGATCCCGGGCATCCGTTTCCGTACATCTCCAACCTCAGCATGAACCTGGCGGTCCGCGTCCGCCACGCCGGGCGCACCAAATTCGCGCGCGTCAAGGTGCCAGGCATGCTGCCGCGGTTCATCGCCCTGCCGGACAACATGTCGCCGCAGCCCGGCCAGTCGCACGTGTTCCTCGAGGACGTCATCCGGCGCAACATCCAGCAGCTGTTTCCCGGCACGCAGGTCGAGGGCGCCCACCTCTTCCGCATCATCCGCGACACCGACATGGTGATCCAGGAAGACGAGGCCGACGACCTGCTCGAAACCGTCGACCGCGGCCTCAAACAATTGCGCTATGGCGCCTTGTCGCTGTTGCAGGTGGAAGCCGACATGCCCAAGCGCGTGTTGAGCATCCTGATCGAGAACTTCGAGGTGGACGAGGACGTCGTGGTGCGGACGACGGACCGGTTGGGGTATGGCGACTGGCACGCGCTGACGAAGCTGCATCGGCCGGCGCTCAAGTATCCGGCCTTCACGCCGCGCACGCTGTGGGGCCCGGATGAAACCGACAAGGTCTTCGAACAGATTGCCGACCAGGATTTCCTGATCCACCATCCGTTCGATTCCTTTACGTCGATCGAGACCTTCCTGAGGGCGGCGGTCGAAGATCCGCACGTGATCACGATCAAGATCACGCTGTATCGCATCGGCGCCAACTCACCGCTGGTCGATTTGCTGATCCAGGCCGCCGAACAAGGCAAACAGGTGGCCGTGGTCGTGGAGCTGAAAGCACGCTTCGACGAACGCAACAACATCGCCTGGGCGACACGGCTCGAAGACGCCGGCATCCACGTCGTCTATGGGCTGATGAACCTGAAGGTCCACGCCAAGCTGTGCCTGGTGATCAGGCGTGAAGGCAACGGCATTCATCGCTACGCCCACATTGGTACCGGCAACTACAACCGCGCGACGTCGCAGGTGTATACCGACCTTGGCCTGTTCACGGCCGAGGAAGCGATCCTCGACGACATCACCGAAGTATTCAATTCGTTGACCGGGTATTCGAACCGCCGTTCCTACAACGCGTTGCTGGTGGCGCCGGTCGGGTTGCGGCAGGGCCTGCGAGCGCTGGTCGAGCGCGAGATCGAGCATGCCAAGGCCGGACGTCCGGCGCGCATGATCATCAAGAACAACGCCGTGGCCGATCACGGGATGATCAAGATCCTGTATCGCGCCTCGCAGGCCGGGGTGCCGATCGACATGATCGTCCGAGGCGTTTGCTGTTTGCGTCCCGGCATTCCCGGCATCAGCGATCGCATCCAGGTGCGATCGATCGTCGGCCAGTTCCTCGAACACTCCCGCATCTATTACTTCGAGAACGGCGGCGCGGCCGAGGTCTACATCGGCAGCGCCGACCTGATGGAACGCAACCTCGATCGCCGCGTCGAAGTGCTGTGCCCGGTCACGGATCCGGCCATGCGCCAGCTGCTGCGCGACGCGGTCCTCGAAGTGTTGCTGAGCGACACCGACCGCGCGTGGACCCTGCAGACCGATGGCACCTACGTGCGAGCCGCCGCACCGCCGGGCGTTCCCCCACTCAACTCGCAGCGCTTCCTGCTCGAGTGGTACGCCGCACAGCACGAGTCGTAGTCCGCAAGATCTCACGCTGTCACGAACTTGCCACGCAGAACACGGAGAACACGGAGTAAATACTTCTAAACGCCAGTGCTGCTAAGCAACAATGGCATTTAGAAAAAAATTCTCCGTGTGCTCCGTGGCTTCGTCCGTGGACAGCAGCTACTGCCAGCGGAATAATCGCAAGGACAGCGCAAACGAGATCACGCCCCACGTGGCGAGGATGGCGATCTCGGTGGTGATCGCGGCGATCGCCAGCCCTTCGTTGATCACCGCGCGTAATGCGTCGTTCAGCGCCGTAAGCGGTAGCAGCTTGATAAACGGCTGCATCGGCTCCGGGAAGTTCGTCGACGCGAAGAACACACCCGACAGCACCCACATCGGCAGCATCACGAGGTTCATCAACCCCGATACCGCTTCGATGGTGCGGGCGCGGCTGGCGAGGAGCAGGCCGAGACCGCCGAACGACAACGCGCCAAGCAGCGCCAGGCCGGCGAGTGACCATAACGCGCCGTGTACCTGCACGTCGAAGAAGAACCAGGCGAACCCGACGATCACCACGACTTCGAGCGCGAGGAACAGCAGCCGGCTGAATACGTGCGACATCAGGTAGTGCGCCTTCGACATCGGCGTGGCCACGAGCCGCTTCAACAACTTCTTGGTACGCGCCTGGACGATCGAGAAGCCCACGCCCCAGAGACCCGTGCTCATGATGTTCATGCCGAGCAGTCCCGGTACCAGCCAGTCGATGTAACGTGACCCGACGTTCTGCACCGGCTGCTCCACCGGCGTGAACGCGTCGTTGCGGCCGGCAGCTTTCTGCAGCGCGCGATCGACGGCCAGCCGCGCCACCTGGCTCTCCGCGCGCGCTTCGTCGAAGCGATAGGTGGGCGGCGTGCCCGGCACAATCACCACCGGCGCGCGCCCGTCGCGAACAGCGCGATCGACTTCGTCCGGCGGAATGCGTCGCACCGTGAATCCGCCGGCGGCTTCGAGCGCGCTCGCCACTTCGTCCGCTCCGGCCTGCTCGACCACGCCGGCAATCACCGGCTCCTGGCCGCGTGAGCGAAAGGCGATTCCGAGTGCGCAGGTCATGATCACCGGGAACATGAACACCCAGAACACCGCCTCCGGCTCGCGCAGGAACTCCCGAAAACGAGCGAGCGTCAGTTCGACGAGCGGATGTCGAGCGCCGCCGCGGCTCGCACGCCGTAGCGCAACTGGTTCCCGCCCCGAAGGCGTGTCACGCATCGCGCAGCTGCCTCCCCGTCAACGTCACGAACACATCCTCCAGGGTCGCACTGTGCGTGCCCAGCTGGCTCAGCGTGGCCTGCCGGTGGCTTAACAACTCGAGCAGCGCCGGCACCGTGCGGTGCAACTCCGATGTCGACAGGTGGAGATGCGTGTCATCGCGGCGAACGTCCTTCACACCGGGCAACGCCGTCAGCAGCGCCTCGTCCACGCGTTGGCCATCCGCCAGCGCGAACTCGACGACGTGTTCGGCGCCGAGAGACGCCACCAGCTCACGCGGCGTGCCGAGCGCGATCAACTTGCCCTGATCCATGATGCCAACGCGATCGCACAACGTGTGCGCTTCGTCCATGTAATGCGTGGTGATCAGGATGGTGCCGCCGCCCTCGCGAAACCGCTCGAGCACTTCCCACAACTGCCGTCGCGATTGCGGATCGAGGCCGGTGGTCGGCTCGTCGAGGAACAGCAGCTCCGGCTTGCCGGCGAGCGCGCACGCTACCGACAAGCGCTGCTTCTGCCCGCCGGATAACTTCGACACCCACGCGTCGCGCTTCGGCCTCAACTCCACGAGGTCGAGCAGCTCGTCGACACTTGGCCCGCCCGGGTAAAACGACCGGAACAGGCGCAACGTCTCCGCAACGGTCAACTTGTCTGCGAGTTGTGTTTCCTGCAACTGGATGCCGAGCCGCCGGCGGAGCGACTCCGCGTCCGTGCGCCACTGCTCGCCGAGAATTCTGACTTCGCCTTCGTCGGCATGCAGCAGGCCCTCGAGAATTTCAATCGTCGTCGTTTTGCCAGCGCCATTCGGCCCGAGCAGGCCGAAACATTCGCCGCGTAGTACTTTCAGGTCGAGGCCGTCGACGGCGGTGACGGGGCCATAACGCTTCACGACGCCTTCGCAACTCAGTGCAACAGCTTGATCGGGCACATCGTCGATTCTAACCGTGGTACACTGCCCGGTCTGTGTCGTCGCGCATTGTTCTGATCGCATCCTCCGACGCGCTAGCGGGCCTGCAGGAGCGCCTCGACCCGAATGCGGAGGTCCAGACCTTTACCGATAGCGAAGCGCTCGAAGCGCTCGATCACATCATTCGCAACAAACCGGGATTGATCGCGCTGCACGACGAGTTCTCGGTCACGTCGCGCGGAAGCGCGCTAATCAACCGCATCAAGGACGACCCAAACCTGTCGGGCTGTGAAGTGCGCGTGCTCGCGCGCGATGCGGCGCACAGCCGCGTCGCCAAACGCGGCGCGGCGCCGGCGGCGGTGGCCGTCGACGAGCAGCCTAAACCCGCCCTCGACGTGAGGGGCACCCGCCGCGCTCCGCGCATCAGGATCAAGGACGGTGTCGAAGTCGCGGTCGACGGCAATCCCGCGTCGCTGGTCGACCTGTCCACCGTCGGCGCGCAGGTGGTGTCGCCAACGGTGTTGAAACCGAATCAGCGGGTGCGCGTGTCGATCGGCGAAGGCAGGAACGCGATCAAATGCAAGGGCGCGATTGCGTGGGCGGCGTTCGAAATGCCGAAAGGCCTGCCGACGCGCTACCGCGCCGGCATCGATTTCGGCAACAACGCCGACGTCGACGGCGTCAGCGGCTTTGCCAAGAAGCACAAGAAAGACGAGAAGTAGATTTCAGATCTCAGATTGGAGATTTGAGATTTATTTCCGATTGGCTGATTGCCGATTGGCGGAGTGGCTGATGGCCGATCTCAGCTTGCTGATCTCACCGGCAGCCACTCCGCGACGACGCTGTCGCCGCGGATGATGGTTTCGCTGCGATCCGATCCGGTGGAGATCAACCCGACCGGCACGCCGCTCACCTCTTCCAATCGACGGATGTACTTCTGCGCCGCCGCCGGCAGCTTCGCGTAGTCGCGCGCGCCTTTGGTCGGCGTCGTCCAGCCAGGCCACGATTCGTAGATGGGCGTAATCGGACCGCAGGTGTTGAGGTCGGACGGGAACTCGGTGACGGTGCGGTCGCCGATCTTGTAGCCGGTGCAGATGTCGATGGTGTCGAGACCGTCGAGCACGTCGAGCTTGGTGAGCGCGATGCTGTCGATGCCGTTGACGCGCACCGCGTAACGCACCGCCACCGCGTCGTACCAACCGCAGCGGCGCGGGCGCCCGGTCGAGGCGCCGTATTCCATGCCGGTTTCGCGCAGCCGATCGCCGATCGCGCCCGACAGCTCGGTCGGAAACGGTCCCTCGCCAACGCGGGTCAGGTAAGCCTTGGCGACGCCGAGCACGCCGTGGATGGCGCGCGGCGGGATGCCGAGGCCGGTGCAGGCGCCGCCGATGGTGGCGTTCGACGAGGTCACGAATGGATACGTGCCGTGATCGATGTCGAGCATGGCGCCCTGCGCGCCCTCGATCAGGATGCGCTGGCCCTGTTTCATCGCCCGATCGATCGCCAGCGAGACGTCGCCGGTCCACCGCCGCATGCGGGCGCCGTAGGACAACAGCTGGTCGTAGACCTGGTTCCAGTCGAGCGTCGAGTCCTTGATGATCTGGTTGCGGGCGTCGACGTTGGCGCGCACTTCATCGGCGAGCGCTTTGGTGTCGACGAGGTCGCAGACGCGAATGCCGCGCCGGCCGATCTTGTCTTCGTACGCCGGCCCGATGCCGCGGGAGGTGGTGCCGATCTTGCGTTCGCCGCGCCGCGCTTCGCTCAACACGTCGAGCTCGCGGTGATACGGCAGGATCAGGTGCGCCTTGTCGCTGATTAGCAGCCGGTCGCCGACGTCGATGCCGAGCCCGGCCAGCTCCTCGATCTCCTTGAACAACGCCTGCGGATCCACCACGACGCCGTTACCGATGACGCACATCACGCCCTCGTGCAAAATGCCGGAGGGGATCAGGTGCAGAACGAATTTCTTGCCGCTGACATACACGGTATGGCCGGCGTTATGCCCGCCCTGATACCGCGCCACGACGGAAAAGTTCGGCGTCATCAGATCGACGATTTTCCCCTTGCCCTCGTCGCCGAACTGGGCGCCCAGAACCACAATGTTCATACGACCCTCTACTGTATCTCAGCGGCAGTCGGCAGACTGCAGACGCCACTGGCTACTGCAGACTGAACTCTTAACTGTAGACTGTTGACTGAAGACTTCCTCATGATCCAGTTAGACGGCAGTCATCTTCAGCTGAAACACCTGTTGGCGATCGCTGACGAGCACGCGGAAGTGGGCCTCGCGCCCGAGGCGCGGGCACGGGTGACAGCGTCGCGCAAGGTCGTTGACGCCAAGGCCGCAGGCGACGCGCCGGTTTACGGCGTCAACACCGGCTTTGGGAACTTCGCCGAGACCCGCATCGACAAGTCCGATCTGGCGACGCTGCAATTGAACTTGCTCCGCAGCCATGCGGCCGGTGTCGGCGAGCCGCTGCCGGTGCGGACGGTGCGCGCGGCGATGGCGCTGCGCGCCAACGTGCTCGCGAAGGGTTTTTCCGGCATCCGGCCCGAGACGCTCGACGCGCTGCTGGCCATGCTCAATCGCGGCGTGCATCCGCGCGTGCCCAGCCGCGGCTCGGTCGGCGCCAGCGGCGATTTGGCACCGCTCGCCCATCTCGCGCTGGTGCTGGTGGGCGAAGGCGAAACGGTCGACGGCGTGCAAGGGGCGGAGGCGCTCCGCGCTGCGCAACTGCAGCCGGTGACGCTCGGCCCGAAGGAAGGCCTCGCGCTGATTAACGGCACGCAGTTCTCCACCGCCGTCCTCGCGCTCGCGCTGGCCGGCGCTGAACGACTGAGCCGCGCCGCCGATGTCGCCGCCGCCTTGTCGATCGACGCGCTGATGGGCTCGTATCATCCGTTCGAGCCGCGCGTTCACGCGCCGCGTCCGTTTGCGGGACAGGCGGCGTCGGCGGACAATCTGTTGCGCTTGATGACCGGCAGCGCGATCAACGAGGCGCACGTCAATTGCGGGCGCGTGCAGGACGCGTATTCAATGCGCTGCGCGCCGCAAGTGCACGGCGCGGCGCGTGAAGCGCTCAGCTGGATTCGTCACATCGTGTCGATCGAGATGAACGCCGCGACGGACAACCCGATGGTCTTCGCCGCCGCGGACGCCATCGTCTCTGGCGGCAACTTTCACGGCGCGCCACTGGCGCTGGCGTCGGATTTGCTGGTGATGGCGGTGGCGCAACTGGCCACGATTAGCGAGCGGCGATCGGAGCGGCTGGTCAATCCCGCGCTGAGCGGCTTGCCGGCATTCCTGACGCGGCACGGCGGCCTGGAATCCGGGCTGATGATCGCGCAAGTCACCGCGGCGGCGCTCACGTCCGAGATTAAGACACTGGCTCATCCTGCATCCGTCGACACCATTCCGACGTCCGCGAACAAGGAAGACCACGTCAGCATGAGCATGCATGCCGCGATCAAGGCGGAACGGGCCTTGCAGCTTGCGATCAACGTGATTGCGGTCGAAGTGTTGT
>DASVFC010000180.1:0-2605 GCA_036380235.1 Vicinamibacterales bacterium | reverse complement strand
GGCCAGCTGCTTGAAGTCCTCGGTCTCCGTGAATTCCGGCAGCACCTCGAGCTTGCGCTTGGCGGTCAGCGGCGACAGCGCCTTGGTATCGATCTGCGTGACCGCGCGCACGTTGCGGATGTCGTAACCGCGCTGCTCGAGGACGTAGCGCACGCGGTCGGCCATGAACGACCAGAATGCTTCGTCCAGAACCCCTTGTCCCGTCGTCGCAGCTGGCGGCAACGGCGGATGAACGAGCTCGCCAAGCGCCAACCGCGAATCCAGTCCGGTCAACTCAGGTAGATCGACCAGGATGCGAACAATGCCCTGCGCCGCGCGGCGTAGCCCGTATGGATCGCGCGAACCGGTCGGCCGTTCGCCGGCGCCAAACAAGCCAATGACCGTGTCGAGCTTGTCGGCAAGCGATACCGCCGCCCAGGTAATGGCGGCCTTGCCCAATTGCTCCTTGGTTGGCGGCGCGTTAGCTTCCACGCCGACCGGCAGGTAATGGTAGTAAATCGCCTTCCATACTTCTTCTGGGCGACCGTCCTCGCGCGCGTAAATGCCGCCCATCGTGCCCTGCAGCTCGGTGAGCTCGCGCACCATGTCGGTGGCGAGATCGGCTTTGCACAACCGGCCCGCTTCCGCGGCGAACTCGGCGAGTTCCGGCTTGCCGAATACGTCGGCGCAAATCCATCGCGCCAGCTGCTCCACACGCGCGGCCTTCTCCTGATACGTGCCGAGCTTCTTGTGAAAGAGCACCGTGCTCAAACGGTCGACGTAATCGCGCAGCGGCCGCTCGCGATCGGCGTCGAAGAAGAATCGCGCATCGCGAAGCCGCGCAGTGAGGACGCGGTCCATGTTGCGTGCGATCACCTCCGGCTGCTCCGGCTCCATGTTCAGGACCGCCAGGAACACCGGCAACAGCCGGCCCTGGTCGTTGGTGATCGGAAAGAAATGCTGATGATGAATCATCGTCGTCGTCAGCACTTCTTCGGGAAGCTGGAGGAAGTCGGGAGCGAAGGTCCCGGAAATTACCGCCGGTTACTCGACCAGATCCGGTACCTCGTCGAGCATGCCCTGCCCGATTAGCGATCGAGCGATGCGGCCGCCGCGGCGGCGCGCCTCGGCGTCGAGCTCGCGCGCAATCCGCTCGCGCCGCTCGCTGCGATCGAGCATCACGAAATGCTCGGCGAGCCGCTTGCGGTAATCATCGAAGTTCTTCACCTTCACCGCGCGCCCGGGACGTCCGGTCGTGGTGAGGAACCGGTGGCCGTAGGTGTTGGCGCCGGCGTTGATCTCCTGCACCCGCGAGCTTCGCGCGTTGCCGGCGCGATGAATGGTGAACGGCACCACCCTGCCGCCATACAAGTAGAGAATCCACCTGATGGGCCGACCGAACGGCAGTTCACCCCTCCCGTCGTTCAGCGACGCATCCCACCGCATCTGCTTGGGAAACGTCAGGCTGCGCAACACGGCGGTGAGCACATCGGGCAGCACGTCAACCGCGGCGCGGCCGCGCTGATGCTTGCGCACGCCGATGTATTCGCCTTTCGGCGTCGTGATTCTCTCGATCTGATCGTCGGCGACGCCCTGCTTCTTCGCGAATCCGGCACCGGCCGGCGTCAACTTGCCGTCGGCGCCAAACGCCGCAGACACGGGCGGGCCCGTGACCAACGCCTCCAGATCGCTTTGGCGTTCCGCGATCCGCGCGAACCGCACCGTTAACCGGCGCGGCGTGCTGAATGTCTCGATCGGATCGTCGGTGGACAGGCGCGCGTCCTTCAACTTCGATGCGACCACCTGGCCTAGTTGCGTCGTCAGACCGGGCAGCCAGCTCGCGGGAATCTCTTCGGTGCCGATCTCGAGGAGGAGTTCCCTATCCATTGGCGGGCTCCTGCTGCTCGACGTATTGCTTGCAGATCGCCAGCGCCAGTTGCCGCACCCGCAGGATGTAAGCCATCCGCTCGGTGACGCCGACGCTGCCGCTCGAGTCGAGCAGGTTGAACAGGTGCGAACACTTGAGGCAATGCTCAAGCGCCGGCAGGATCAATCCGCCCTTCAACAGCTCCTCGCCAAACTTGTAGGTTTCGTCAAACAGATGTCGATGCAGCGACGAATACCTCTCTGCGCTAATGCCGGTCTGCTGGTTGAACGCGTACTTTGACTGCTCCACTTCCTCGCGCAACCGGACGTCGCCGTATTTCTTGCCGCCGCCCCACTCGACGTCGAACACGTTGTCCACCTTCTGCAGGAACATCGCGATGCGTTCCATCCCGTAGGTGATCTCGCACGAGATGGGCGACAGGTCGATGCCGCCGACCTGCTGAAAGTAGGTGAACTGCGTGATCTCGGTGCCGTCGAGCATCACCTGCCATCCAATGCCCCACGCCCCGAGGGTCGGCGACTCCCAGTTGTCTTCTTCGAAACGGATGTCGTGCTGGCGAGGATTGATGCCGACCGCTTCGAGACTGTCGAGATACAGCTGCTGCACTTCATCCGGAGATGGCTTCAGGATGACCTGCAGTTGATGATGCTTGAACAACCGGTTCGGGTTCTGGCCGAACCTGCCGTCGTCGGGGCGCCGCGACGGTTGGATATAGGCCACGTTCCACGGCGTGCTGCC
>DASVFC010000179.1:0-3088 GCA_036380235.1 Vicinamibacterales bacterium | reverse complement strand
CAGCACGAGTTCCCGCATCAAGCGGTGCAGATCGATGTCTGCGCTCATCCGGCCGAGCGCGAAGTACGGGTTGTCCTCTTCAATCGTGGTGCGAATCGGATCGGCAAACCGCCCGCCCTGAATCTTGTCCTTGGCGGCGCGCCCTTCGGCGAATGGATCGAAATCGTAGCCGTTGCTGACGTAGATCACCGCCTTGCGGCGGTTGCTGACACCCTCGAGGTCGGCAAGCGTTCGATACGCGGTGTAGAACGCCATCCGCGCACGTGCGCGGATGTCGGCAGGCCCCTGCGGACTTTCGAGCATGCGCAGGATGTCGACGGGAATCAGACCCGAGCCGCGGATCTTCGAAACCGCCTCGAGCACGGCCTTCTTGTCGTACGTGGGACCAATTTCGATGAACGATGGACCGCTCGAAATCACCGTGACGAGATCCCCCTCGTGCACGAGCGTATCGGCGATCTGCTGCATCACGCGGCGGACATGCGGCGAAATCTCCGGCTCGAAGTGCAGGTCGTCGATGAAGATCAACAGCACCCGTCCGGCGACGTCGTTGGTGCGCGGCTTGGGTTGTGGCAACACCAGCCCCTCGGGCACAACCGAGGCGGCCGGCGGCGGCGCGAGCAGGTTGTAGGTGCGGCCGCCCTGGATCATCTGAAACGACGTGATCTCCTGCGGCTGCCCGTCCTCGAGGACGGTGAAGTCCTCCTTCTTCAGGTCGGCAACGAACCGTCCGTTGGCGTCTCGCGGGATGACGTCAGTGGTAACAAGGGTCACACCGACGCGAAACGTCGGCTGCTGTGCTGACAGCACTGCAGAAGCGGCCAGCAACCCGAGAACTACCCAAACCCGTGGAACCTTTGGAACCTCTGGAACCTTTGGAACTGGTCGCACTGTGCCCTCAGTATAATGTGCCGATGCAGACGCGCCGTCAGATGCTCGGAACGCTCGCCGCCGCAGGTGCGGCTTCTCTCGTCGATCCCGGAGAAGTGCTGGGCCGGCTCGCCGCCGACGTACCCTGCACGGGCAGCGCGCCCGCTGGTGAACTGTTGGGCACGTTGCCACTGTTCCGCAACAAACCGCAGCCGCAGCCGTTCGGCGTCAAGATCAGCGGCCAGGGCCTCGACGCACGGCTCATCACGGACCTGTCGATCCTCGAACCCAACAAGCTGATCACGCCCAACGAGCTCGCCTACATCCGCACCGAGATCCCAGCGGCGGCGAAGAACCACCAGGGGCCGTGGACGCTCGAGGCCAGTGGCCTGCTCGCGCAGCCGGCGGTGTTGAAACTCGACGACCTGACAGGGCTGTCGAAGAAGATGGGCCCGCACCTGTTCGAGTGCTCGGGCAACGGCAACCCGTCGAACTTCGGGTTGATGAGCGTGGCCGAATGGGAAGGCATTCCGCTGACGGACGTGGTGGCGCGGTTGAAACCGACGAAGGACGCGACCGGCGTCCTGGTGAGCGGCTACGACCACATCGGCCAGGTCTCGCAACGATCGATCGTCGGCGCCAGCTGGGTGTTCCCGCTCGCGTCACTCGATAAGCTCGGCGCGTTCCTCGCCATCAAGATGAACGGCGAAACCGTGCCCGACGATCATGGCAAGCCGGTGCGCCTCGTCGTCCCCGGCTGGTACGGCTGCACGTGGATCAAGTGGGTGAACGAAATTCGTCTCGTCGGGCCGGACGAGCCCGCCACCTCGCAGATGGTGGAGTTCGCTAACCGCACGCACCAGGCCGAGCCGTACAAGCTTGCCGCCGCCTACACGCCGGCAGATATCCATACCGCTGCCACGCCCGTCCGCGTCGAAAAGCGGAAAGGGCCGAACGGCATCGACTATCGCATCGTCGGGATCTTGTGGGGAGGAACGAAGCCGGTCGATCGTCTCGCGATCCGGTTCGGAAAAGATCAGGCGGCAATGCCCTTCACGGTCTGCCCGGCGCCAAAGACGCACGTGATGTGGTCGCTGTGGGAATACCGCTGGAAGCCCACGGCCCCAGGCACCTACGACATCTCCCTCGAGGTGCCCGACAAGTCAGTGCCGCAACGCCGCTTGAACAGCGGTTACTACATGCGGCAAGTGGTGATTGACGAGATCTGACGCGATGCGCTGAAGGTCGTCGCGAGGTGCTGACGCATGTCGCGAAGTGCTAACGCTGGTCGCGAGGTGCTGCTGTCGCGAGCGGCTGCATGTCGCGAGGTGTCACTTGTCGCGGGGTTCTGACGTTACTTCAATGCCTCGCGCGCTTCGGTAACATCAGGTAAGCCGGGATCAGCCAGCCGATAGTTGGTCAGGAAACGCTTATACGCGGCTTTCGCATTCAACGTGTCGCCCGCATTGCGGTGCGCGCGGGCGAGGCCGAGGACGGCCCGGCTGCGATTGGGTGTGCGCGCCAGCGCGCGGTTGAACCAGACGATGGCCTCTTTCGGCCGGTTCACCTGCAGCAGCAACTCTCCATACAATTCGTCGGCGCCCTTTACCGGAAACGGCCGCCCGATCGGCTTGGGCATCCGCGACTGCAGGGCCACAGCGCGGTCCATGATGGCGAATGCGGCTTGATGTTGACCTTGCGCGAACACATCGAGCGCCTCCATCTCGCGCAACATCACGTCCGCCTGCTCGCGCAGTTCCGCCGGCTGATTCGGCGCCGACGCCTTGCGGAACTCCTCGATCACCGACCGCACGCGCGCGGCGTCGCCGAGATTGACAGCGCTGAGGCCAAGCGCGAACAGCTCCTCGATGTTGTCGAAGGTGGTCTGCCCTTTCATCTCCTGCCAGCGTTCGCTTTCGACAATGTAGCGCGCACGCATCGAGCCGCGATCGTTACGCAACGCAGCTTCGCCGCTGCCGCGTCCGATCTCACTCTGTTCGCCGTAGCCGTGGCCGCCGGCATGCAGCGGGGCTTGGGACTTGGGGCCTGGGGCCTGAGTGGCGAATTTGATGGCTTCGTTGACGAGGGCAATCGCCTCTTTCGTCTTCGAGAACCTCCCTTGCTGCGTCCACTCGTATTGCAGCCACGCGAGCGAGTGATAATCACGGCTGGTGATGGGCAGGCCGCGGCGTTTGGCCCATGCGATCGACGCCTCCCA
>DASVFC010000178.1:0-2193 GCA_036380235.1 Vicinamibacterales bacterium | reverse complement strand
GTCATGGCGCACGCTGATGAATCGTGAATGGGAAGACGTCGTCTTCCGCGCCGACGCGGCCGCCGACGGCATGTCCAGCGGCAGCGAATGGTTCCGCAAGCCGCAATTCACGATGTGGATCGGGTACGACTGGTAGGGCGGACCATCAGGCCATCGGGCCATCGGGCCATCAGGCCATCAGCGCGGGGCTGGCGAAACGCTAAGCCCCGCGTTTTCTTTTGAGGCGTTCGTCGCGGCGCACGTGCGCCTGCCGGCACCGCTCTTCGTCGTCTGGCGTTTCCACGAGCAGCGGCGGCACTTCTTTGGGTTTGCCGTTGTCGTCCAGCGACACGAACGTCAGATAGGCGCGGCTCGTCAGCTTCCGTTCGCCCGTCTTGATCGCCTCCGAAAACACCTCGACTTCAACTTCGAGCGACGTCTTGAACACGCAGGTGACGCGCGACTTCAGGATGATCAGGTCGCCGACCTTGATCGGGTGAATGAAGTCCAGTGAGTCGACGCCCGCAGTCAGCGCGAGCGTGTTGGTGTGCCGGTGACACGCGATGGCGCCGGTGATGTCGATCAAGTGCATCACCGTGCCGCCCAGAATGAAGCCGAGCGGGTTCGAATCATTCGGAAGCACAACTTGAACGGTCTCAGCCGCGGAATCCTGCCAGCGCTTTGGTGTCATGAGGTCCCAGAATCTTACGCCCTACCGTCCGACAACAAAATAGCGATAGCTGACCCACTCGGGACCGGCGCGGCGATCTTCTTCGAGATACGCCAGCCGGCCCCCGTGGCGATCGATGATCGCCAGGACCCGATCGCGGGGCACCCCGTTCATCGGGAACGCGGCCCGCACCGGCGATGCTTCGGTGGCCGTCGGCTTCGGGATGACGTCGTCGGGATACTGCGGTACCGGGTACTCCTTGATCAGGTTTGGCTGCTGAACGTCGACCGCTGCCACGCCGGCGACGACTTCGATGTTTACGCGTAA
This sequence comes from Vicinamibacterales bacterium, assembly GCA_036380235.1. Classification (GTDB taxonomy): domain Bacteria; phylum Acidobacteriota; class Vicinamibacteria; order Vicinamibacterales; family UBA2999; genus 12-FULL-67-14b. The sequence goes on along the minus strand of DASVFC010000178.1, from coordinate 1,217 downwards.
CGGCGCGCTGCCCTTGTGCGCGAACCACGTTATTCCCTCGTGCACGAGATCGATCTCGCATAGATACGTGCCGGCCTTCGCCGGCGCGCGCAGCGTCAGCAGCACCGGCCATTCCAGTCCCGGCGGCACTATTTGCAGCAATGGCGATCGGCCATCGTCTTGCACCAGCATCAGGCCGCCCGCGTCAAGCCAGTGATTGCCAACGGCGAGCGGCCCAAACTCCGGTTGGTTCCACGTCTGATCGCTCGTATTCCGCACTCGCAGGTTCACGGCGATCTCCGACGATGCGCTGACCGCACCTATGGGGGCCGACAGCTGGATTGCACCGCGATAGGCGCTGTCGGGCATCGCCTTGATCTCCGCATCACGCGGCGAGTCACGATGCGACGGCAGTTGAAACACCAGCAGCCCACCGGGCTCGAGCAGACGAAAGAACTCGTTCAGATACTGCTCGGCGGTTTCCGGCGGAACATGCTGCAGCACGATGTTGGTGTAGATGCAATCGAAGGATCGGTCCGCCAGCGTGTGCAGGCCCGTCGCCGCCGTGCAGACGTACTCAGCTCGTTCGGGGTAGCGATTCAGTCGCCGCGCGAGATCGATCATCACCGGCGAAATGTCGGCGCCGACGGCGCGATCGCAGCGGCGCGCCAGGGCCTGCGTCAGGCGGCCGACGCCACATCCGAAATCGAGGGCGCGGCGGCAGCGCGGCGGCAGTTGCAGCTCGCCGAAACGATGGAACAGCAGGGCGATTTCGCGCTCGCCGGTGTGCATGAACTCATGCAGGGACCAGCGGCCACCGCTCTTGTCGGGGAACGAAAGAACGGTCCACAGCGGATCGGCAGCAGCGTGCCGATCCCAATACTGTTGACTGGATAGCGTCATCGCGCCGCGGAGCCTAGTTGGCTCCGACGGCCTTCGACATCCGCAGCTGGCTGCGTTCCAAATCGAGCGACACGCGGTACGGGCTCAGGAATTTGTGCCCGACGATGCCGCCGACCTGGAAGCCGAGCAGTACGCTCGGCGCCTGCAGGTTCAGCACCACCACTGCAAAGTTGTTGTAGTTGATCTGGTTGAACTTCAGGTTGACGCCAGGCATCAGGAACGCGTCGCGATCCCATCCCGACGTGCCATAGACGCGCAACGCGATCTTGCGCGGAATGTCGTGATCGAGCTCCTCGGCGGTCGCGGTGCTGATCGAGATCACTTCACCGCCGGTG
>DASVFC010000177.1:0-6222 GCA_036380235.1 Vicinamibacterales bacterium | reverse complement strand
GCGCACATCTGGATCGGGATCGTTGAGCCGCATCGCCGCAATCGTGCGGGCGACCGACGGCGTGCCGAGCCTCGCAAACCCCGAGACGGCAGCGGCGCGTACGGCAGCATCTTCGTCACGCAGCGCCCGCGACAGCTCCCCCGATGCGCGAGGGTGTCGCATCGCCGCCAGCGCGTCGGCGGTGGCGATGCGAGTGGCGACGCGCCGGGCGCTGAGTCCCGAGGCCAGTTCAGGCACCAGCGCTTCGGGCAGGCGGGCGATCGCCGCGATGACATCTCGCCGCTGTGTTCCCTCGGCGGCGAGTTCACGCAGCGCGCTGACGGCGGCGCGCTGCGCGCCGCCCTGATCGGCCGCGCCGGCGATGCGGCGCAACGCATCGATCGCCTCGCCGGGCAACGCCGGATTGTCGGACAGGTGTGCCGCCCACGACAGCACTTCCACCGAATCGGGATGCGGCCGCTCGGCGAGGGCGCGCACCGCGGCAAGCTGGACGGCAGGCCGCGACGATCGCGAAGCGCGCGTCAACCATGCATGTGCATCGTGGCGACGCACGCCACCGAGCACATGCACCGCAGCGATGGCGAGGTCGTCGTCCTCGTTGTCCATCAGCTCCGCCGCTACTTTCGCGGCCAGCACCCCGTGCATGGCGCCGAGCGCCGTGATCGCAGCGATGCGGACGTGCGTGGCCGGATCGGTTCGCGCCAACAACGCCAGGTCCTCGGCGGCGGCGCTGCCAAAACGAGCTTCGCCGAGCGACGTCGCCGCGTAATACCGCACCCAGGCGTCTGGGTCCTGCAGCGCGGCTTGCAGCGAGGTGCCGACGCGCGGCTCGTCCAGCAGGCGCAGCGCATGAGCCGCGGCGGCGCGGTTGCGAGCGGTTTCGGTCGTGAGCGCCGTTTCTAGTTCGGCAACCGCATCAATACCGTCGAGGATCGGCAACTGTTCGATTGCCGCGCGGCGCACATCTTCGGACGGATCGGCGAGCGCCTTCATGACGAGCGGAACGCAATCGCTGAAGCCAAAGTAGCCGGCCACGCGCACGGCGCATTCCCGGGTGTGGGCACCAGCGCTTCCCATCGCGGCCCTGGCGCGCGACGCTGTCCCCGACGCACCGATGCTGTTGACGGCGGCGATACTGGCGCGGCGGACGGCGGCATTCGGGTGCGCGAACAATGCGAATAACGGGTCTACGGCAGCCTGCGCGCCGATTGCGCCCAGCGCCCCGGCCGCGGCGGCGACCACTTCAGCATCCGCATCGTCGAGGGCGCGCAGCAACCCTGGCACTGCGCGCTGGTCGCCGAGCCGGCCGAGCAGTTCGGCTGCCGCCGATCGCGCATCGGGTGCGGCGGCTTCCAGTCGCTTGATCAACGGCGCCACCGCCGCGTTGCCGATCGCCGTGACAGCATCGCTGATGGCGTTGTGCAGTGGTGACGGCTGGCCGACCAATGCAACCAACGAATCAATCGCTGCCGCCCCTACCCAACCGAGCACGGTGACCACGGCTGCCCGGTGCGAGCTGTCGGCTGCAGCCGCGGCGGCCAGCGCGGCGTGGCCATCACTGGTGATCGCTCGCGCCGCCGCCTCGCTAATGAAACCCGCGGCGCCAAGGCCATCGTCGTAACGCGAATGAATACGAACGAGCGCGGCGGCGATTGCCGGAATGTCGGCACTGGGGGTGTTAACGGCGCCTGCCAGGGCCGGCACGCAGTCTTCGTCGCCGATGGCCGCGAGTGTTTCGATCACCGCCGGCCGCAGCAGTTCCTGATCGAGCAGCGACACCATCAACGGCGCTATTCGCGCATCGTCGGTCTTGCTGAGCGCCTCAATGGCGGCGAAGGCAAGGAAGAAGTTGTCGGAGGCGGCGATCTTCGACAGCGGGTCGATGGATTCGGCGGCGCCGATGCGGCCGAGCGCTTCAATGGCGTGGAAGCGAACGTTCTCGTCGGGATCGTCGAGCGCGCCAACCAGCACCGGCGCGGCTTCGTGCGCGTGCAGCTCGCCCAGCGCCAGGGCGGCATGCATGCGCAGGTTGGCTTCGCGATCCGACAGCAACTGCATCAACGGCTCGACGACGGCGCGGCCAGAGGCGATCAGCACGCGCAGCGCGCTGTTCAAGACGTTGAGATCGTGATGATCACGCTGCAGGGTGCCGAACAGGTGCCGGACCTCGTCGAGCGACGCCGATCGGGTTAAGTGCCGGACAGCGGCGCCGCGCACGCGCCAGTCGTCGGAGGCCAGCGCCGCCTCGGTATGGTGCGTCTCGCCGGGCTGATGCTGGATCATCGCGGCGATGGTGCGTTCGCGATCGAGGCGATCGGTCACGTCTTCGAGCGTGAGCATCACGCCAACGGCGCCGGCTTCGGCTGATAGCGGCGCCACCGTGACGCGCTGCTGCATGTGCTCGAAATGCGCAGACGCAACGCGCGGCGCGCACGGCACCAGGTATTTGTGAAACGCCGGCGCCAGCACACGCGCCGTGCCGCGCTCGAGCACCTCCGCGAACAACTCGCGATAGAAATCAACGCGCTCGGCAGCCACGACCTCGATTAACGGGCGACCGAGCACCGATGCTTCTGGAATGCCGGTGGCGTCGGCCATCCACTCGTTCCAGCCTCGAATCGCCAGATGGTGATCGGTGGTGATCACCCCCAGCGTTGGTGCCGTATTCATGGGCCCGCTTACCGCTTCGGCCGGCCGTTGGTCGATTTTGCTTTCGCCGAGTTCATCAAACCGGAGAGAGTCTGCGCCTGCTTGAGCAGGTCGACCGTGCCGCGGCGCGTGCGACCAACGCCCTCGACGTTGCGCTGCGCAATGCGGCGCACCTCGGCCAGCTGGGTGACCAGCCGCGCCGTCGCCTTCGAGTGCTGCTTGTTACCGCTCGCCACCTGCCGGACGTCGCGAGACGACTGCTCCGCGGCCTTGACCATCTCTTTCATCGTGCGCGCCTGTTCGTTGGCCGCGCGCGCCGCCTGATCGGACTGGACGCGGATACCGTCGAAGCCGGTCGTCAGCTCCTTCGCGGCGGCTGATTGCTCGCTTACCGCGGCCGAAACGGCTCTGATCAGTTTGCCCAGATGCGCGGCAGACTTGGTGATCTGCTCGGAAGCCACCGCCTGCTCATTGACGGCCCGGGCCGTGGCCTGGGCGCCGCGGCGTACAGACTCGGAGACCTTCAACATTTCGTCGGTGGTGCGTGTCTGCTCGGTGGTGGCGCGGCGCACTTCGCCGGCGAGGCGGGCGGTGGATTGCGCCGCCTTCATGATGTCTCGCGATGCGCGCCCCTGCTCCGCCACCGCTTTGCTGACCTCCTGCGCAACCTTCCGCGTTTGCGAGGTGCCCTGGACGATCTGCGCCGCCGCGGTCGACTGCTGGACGGTGGCGTCGGCCACCTGCCGCGCCTGATCGGCCGTCGAGGCGATGGCCTGGACCACCACCTTGCCCGCGGTGCGCTGTTCGTCGCCGGCGCGCGCGATCTGCCCGACAATCTCCACCGTTTCGTTGACGCCGGTCAGCATCTTGCGCAACCCGGCGGCGCCAGATTCGGCAACCGTGTTGCTTTCGTCGGCGACGCGCAGACCGTCGTTCGACGCGGTGATCGCGTCCTGCACCACGTCCTGCAGCGACTTGATGATCGCTGCGATGTCGGCGGTCGCTTTCGCGGATCGATCGGCCAGGTTGCGGATTTCTTCGGCGACTACCGCAAAGCCCCGCCCGGCATCGCCGGCCCGCGCCGCCTCGATCGAGGCGTTGAGAGACAACAGGTTGGTGCGCTCGGCGATCATGTTGATCGTCGTCACGATCGAGGCGATGTCGCCCGTGCGCTTGCCCATCTCCTTGATGACGGATGACGACTGCGTCATCGCGTTGCGCAGACGGCCGATGCCCTGGATCGAACGATCGACCGCGACGCCGCCTTCCGCCGCGTCCGCCGATACGCGCCGCGTCAGCGCGTCGGCACGCGAGGCGAGCGAGGCCACCGACTCGATCGATTTCTCGAGCTGCGACGCCGACGCCGACGCACTCACCGCGGTGTCGGCGATCTGCCGGCCGTTCTGCGCCACGCTCTGCACCGACCGCGACATCTGCTCGATCGACGCCGCATTCTGGTCGACGATGGTGGCGAGGTTCTCGGTCATCGCGCCGACCTCTTCAATCGAAGCGGCCATTTCATTGATCGACGACGCCGATTCCTCAGCGGCGGCGGCGAGATCGTCCGCGTTGTCGGCAACACCCTTGATCGACGCGGTCAGCTCCGTCAGTGCGGCCGAGGTCTGTTCCACCGATGTCGACAGCCCTTCCGTGTCGCGGCTGACGCCCTTGATCGATGCCGACATCTCGGTGATCGACGTCGTCACCTGCTCCGCCGCGGCCGCCATGTCTGTAGAAGAGGCCGCCACCGACTGGATGGACGACGCGGTCTGCTGCATCGCCGCGCCGGTCTGCGTGATGAACGTGGCCGTGCTGTTCATGTTCACCGCGAGCCCCTCGATCGATGCCGCCATCTCATTGGCGCCCGACAGCGTTTCTTCCGTCGAGGTCAAGATGGACTCGGCAAGACCCGCGGTTTCGGTCAGCGACGTGGCGACGCTTTCGAGCTCGGTCGCCGCCTGATCGAGCGAACGGATCTGTTCCGAGGCGCCGTCGAACACTTCATCCGCCGTCGTGGCGATGTCCTGGGCCGACGCGGCCACCTGGTCGGCCTGTCCGAGGACCGACGCGGTGTCGAACGCGTAATGGGTGCCGTTGAGGTCGCGCTTTTGTACTGCCATGGTCTTCTCCAAAGTCCTTACGCACCGGACGCGACGGCGTGCGCGGTGGTCCCGAGCAGGCGATCGAGTCCCAACAAGACAATCAGCCGATCGTTGACGGTCGCCACCCCGTCGACGTATTGCGCGCTCATCCCAGACAGCGCCTCACCGGGCGGATGAATCGCCGACGGCGGGACGGTCATGAACTCGCGGCAGGCATCCACCAGCAGGCCAACCGAGCGCCCTTTGCTGTTGACGACGAGCAGCCGCGACGACACATCGAGGGGCGCGCGGTCGAAGCCGAATCGGGCCCGCATGTTGATCGCCGGCACCACCTGTCCGCGCGAGAACACCACCCCGTCGACGAAGGCGGGCGCATTCGGCACCTTCGTAATCTGCTCGATCATCTCCACGTGCGCCACGTCCTGGCTGGGCAGCGCATACGACGTGCCCGCTACCGTGAACAGGATGTAATTGTCGGCGTTCATGCGATGTCCTTCACCATCGAGAGGCCGCGGCGGCCATTCCGATCGCGCGCGTTGCGCGCAATCGCCGCGGCATCCAGGATCAATACCGCCCGTCCATCGCCGAGGTCGGTAGCGCCGGTGACGGCGTCGACGCGAATCAATGGATCGGAGGTCGTGCGCACGACGATCTCCCGGTGACCGACGATGCGATCGACGAGCAGCCCGACGGCCGCGGTGCCGGTGCCGACGATGAAGGCATGGAACCGGTCCAGTCCGGATTCGGCAAGGCCAAGCACCCGCGCCAGCCGGACCACCGGTAGCGGTCCGCCACGGAATTCTACAATCTCGCTGCCCGGCAAGGCGCGAATAGCCGCGGCCTCGATCTCGGCGACTTCACGCACCGCCGCTTGCGGCACGGCGAAGACCTGATCGCCAACGCGCGCGAGCATGGCCGCGGTGATCGCGAGCGTCAATGGCAGCTCGATGGTGAATCGAGTGCCTTGCCCGGGCGTGGTATCGAGCGTAATCGTGCCCCCCAGCTCCTGCAAAGCTTCGCGCACGACGTTCATGCCGAAGCCGCGGCCGCTGACGCGATCCGACTCGTCGCGGGTTGAGAATCCGGGCGCGCTGATCAGGTCGAGCAGCGTCGCGTTGTCGAGGGGCCCGGCCGGTACTGTCAACCCGGCCTGCTTCGCGCGCGCGAGCACACGAGGCGCGTCGATGCCGCGACCATCGTCGGCAATCTCGATCACGACGGTTTCACCCGAGGCGACGGCGCCGAGCCGGAGTGTCGCGGCAGGAGCCTTGCCGGCCGCCAGACGCTCACCCGGGGATTCGATGCCGTGGCTTACCGCATTGCGCACGATGTGCAGCACCGGGTCCATCATGCGCTCGACGAGGAACTTGTCGATCTTGGTGTCGTGGCCGGTCATCACGACGTTGACGGAGCGGCCGGTCTCGCGCGCGAGGTCCCTGACCACGAACGGCATGCGGCGGAAGATCTCGCC
>DASVFC010000176.1:0-2751 GCA_036380235.1 Vicinamibacterales bacterium | reverse complement strand
ATCAAGTCCGCAATTCGATCATCGTCCCCGACGCCGAGGTCGAGGCGTTCTACAAGCAGAACCTGCAGCAGTACCAGACGCCGGCGCAAGTACGCGCCAGCCACATCCTGCTCAAGCTCGAAGGCAAGGATGAAAAGCAGGTGCAGGCGCTGGCCGAAGAGATCGCCAAGAAGGCCAAGGGCGGCGCCGATTTCGCGGCGCTGGCCAAACAGTATTCGGAAGATGACAGCAACAACACCAACGGCGGCGATCTCGATTATTTCGGACGCGGCCGCATGGTCGCCGAGTTCGAGCAGGCCGCATTTGCAATGAAGGCCGGCGAGATCAGCGACCCGGTGAAGACCGCGTTCGGGTATCACATCATCAAGATGGTCGACAACAAGGCCGACACCACGCGCCCGCTGGCCGAGGTGCGTGACGAGATCGTCGAGCAGTTGAAGTGGCAGAAGGCGCAGGCCGAAGCCGAGAAGATCGCCAAGTCGCTCGAAGCGACGTTGAAGTCCGCCGCTGATCTCGACCGGATTGCCAAGGAGCGTTCGCTCGCCGTGGTCGAGACGGGATTGCTTCAACAGACGGAACCAATCCAGGGCGTCGGCCAGCAGCCAGAGCTGTCGACGCGGCTCTTCGGCATGAAGGAAGGCGAAGTGACGCCGGCGATGCGCGTCGCCACCGGCTGGGTGTTCGGCACCGTGACCGGTCGCCAGGATGCCTACGTGCCGCAGCTCGCCGAAGTACGCGCGCGCGTGACCGACGATCTGAAACAGGAGAAGGCGGCGGAGCTGGTCAAGCAGCGCGCCGCCGAGGTCGCCACCGACCTGAAGACGGCGAAGGATTTCGCCGCCGCCGTGAAGCGCAACAATCTCGAGGTAAAAACCACCGAGTTACTGGCGCGCGGCTCGGCCATTCCGGATCTCGGCATGAGCGAGGCGATCGACGCCGCGGCGTTCGCGTTGCCGCAGGGCGGCGTCAGCGATGCGATCTCGACACCCACCGGCACCGCCGTGATTCGCGTCGTCGAACGCGTCGACGTGACGGATGCGGAGATCGAGCAGGGCAAAGACACCATGCGCGAGGAGCTGGTCAACCAGCGCCGCGATCGGTTCTTCGGCGCCTACATGGAAAAGGCGAAGGCCAATCTGCGGATTAGCATCCGCGACGAAGTGCTGACCCGCGTCACGGGTCCGGTTACGCCGGCGGCGTTCCCGCCGGCGACGCCGTAACGATTCAGCGAATGAAGACGTAAGGCATGTGCGCCAGCACCTGCCCGCTTCTGAATAATCTCGACGGCGCGAGGACGGCGGCGAGGGCCTTCCGTTCTCGCGGCCCGAGGATCTGCAATAGCGCGTCCGCGGTATGCGCGGCGCGCAGCCGGCCAAGCGGCGACTGAATCTCCTCGGACAATACTTCGTAGAAGCTGCGCCGCGGCGGGTAAACCACCAGCTGCACTTCCTCGTCGGCGGTAATGCGCGCGCGTTGCTTGGCGAGATCGATCGCCTTATAGAGCCCGCCGAGCTCGTCGACCAACCCGATCTGCTTCGCCTGCTCGCCGGTCCAAACGCGGCCCTGCGCCACCTCGTCGACTTTTTCCGGCGGCATATGACGCGCCGCCGCCGTTCGCTCGATGAACTGGTCGTACACGAGCTGCATCGACTCCCGCACCTTCTGTCTTTCCTCTGGGGTGAACCGGCGATCCGGCGAATACATCTCGGCGTGCTTGCCGTGGCTCGTGGCCTCGATGTTTGCGCCAAGCTTGTCGAGCGAGCCGGTGGTCACGAACTTGCCGGTGTAGACACCAATCGATCCGGTCAACGTGCCGGGCTGCGCGACGATCGCGTCGCCGCCAAGCGCGATGTAATAACCGCCGGACGCGGCAAGGTCCGACATCGACACGATCACCGGCCGCTGGTTCTCGCGCGAGATCGACAGCTCGCGCCAGATCAGGTCCGACGCCGTCGACGATCCGCCGGGGCTGTCGACGCGCAGCACGATGGCGCGTATCGACCGATCGGCGCGCGCCTCGCGGATGTATTCGACCAGTGAATCAGCGCCCACCACTGCCCCGTTCACCGGATCGAAGCCGCTCCGGCCCGAGTTGATCACGCCGGCGGCGTTGATGACGGCGATCTTCGAGCGCGGTGTCACCCCGGTAGATTCCCACGACACCGGCGCGTAATCCTCGGCCTCGACGTAGCGGGCCTCGCGCAATACGTCGACCAGGTCGTCAAGCTCGTCTTCGTAGGCGACCTCGTCGATCAGCCCGGCGCGCAGCGCGTCTGCGGGCTGGAACGGTCCCTGATCGATCAACACCTGCACTTCCGACTCAGGCTTCTTGCGCGCGTTGGCGATGGTGCGCACCAGGTGATCGTACTGGCTGCGATTGAGCGACTCGCTCATCTCCTTGTGCGCCGGCGTGTAGGTCTTCTCGAGATACGTGTTGACCGCGGTCTTGTAGTCGCCGACGTGCAGGAAGTCCGGATATGTCCCGACCCAGTCAAAGGTGCCGCGCAGGAACACCTCGTAGGTGGCCACGCCGGTCAGATCCAGCGTCGTCGATGGCAGCAGGTAGATTCGATCGGCGGCCGTGGCGAGGTAGTACTCGCGATCGCCCGCGTATTCCAGCCACGCATGCACGTACTTGCCGCTGGTCTTGAAGTCCTCGAGAGCGGACCGAATCTCCTGCAGCTTCGCCCAGAACGGCGAGTTGATGCCGCCCGGCCGCAACAGGATGCCGGAAATGCGGGAATCACCCTT
>DASVFC010000175.1:0-6178 GCA_036380235.1 Vicinamibacterales bacterium | reverse complement strand
TCGCCGGCTTTGCGCTGCTGGCGTTACTACTGGCCGGCGTGGGCGTCTACGGCCTGATCAGCTTTACGGTCACGCAGCGAGTGCCGGAAATTGGCGTTCGTCTTGCTCTCGGCGCGAGCCCGCGTCAGGTCTTCTCGCAAGTGATCGGCCACGGGTTGCGGCTGGCGGCAATCGGCGTGGTCCTGGGCCTCGTCGGCGCCGCTGCGGCGACCACGCTCGTCCAGAGCCTGCTCTTCAACACCAGCGCCACCGAGCCGCTCGTGTACATCTCGCTGTCGGTGTTGCTGCTGGGGATGGCTGCGATAGCATGTTATGTCCCGGCCCGCCGCGCCATGCGGGTCGATCCCATGACTGCCTTGAGAAGCGAATAGTGATCAAACTCAACAACATCGAAAAGTCTTACCGTCACGGTCTCTCCCAAACCTTCGTCCTGCGTCGCGTCAACGCCGAAATCAAGCAAGGCGATTTCGTTTCGATCATGGGGCCATCGGGCGCCGGCAAGAGCACGCTGCTGCACATCCTCGGCATGCACGACAGTGCGTGGACGGGTGAATACTGGCTGTACGAAGATCCGATACACCAGCTCTCGGCGAAAGATCGCATGCGGCTGCAGAAGCAGCACATCGGCTTCGTGTTCCAGAGCTATCACCTGCTCGACAACCTGACGGTTTACGAAAACATCGACCTGCCGCTGTCGTATCGCGACGTCAAGAAGGCGGAGCGCGAAGGCATGGTCGCCGACATCCTCGACCGCTTCAACATCGTCGGCAAAAAGGATCTGTTTCCGAACCAGCTGTCGGGCGGCCAGCAGCAGCTGGTGGCAATCGCGCGCGCCGTGGTGGCCAAGCCGTCGCTGATCCTCGCCGACGAGCCCACCGGTAACCTGCATTCGGATCAGGGCAAGGAGATCATGGAGTTGTTCCGCCGCCTGAACGACGCCGGGACGACGATCGTGCAGGTGACGCACTCGAAAGAAAATGCCGGCTACGGCAAGCGCGTCATCAACCTGAAAGATGGTTGGGTTGTTGACCAGAACTGATGCGCCGATCCGCATTCTCGTTGCGGACGACCAGGCCGACGTCATCGAGGCGCTGCGCCTGCTGCTGAAGCCCGAAGGCTTCATCATTGACACCGCGGCGTCGCCGCAGCAGTTGCTGCGTCAGCTCGAGCTGAAGGACTACGACGTGGTGTTGATGGATCTCAACTACACGCGCGATACCACGTCGGGCGAAGAAGGCCTCGACCTGCTGCAACGCATCCACACCGCCGACGAATCGCTGCCGGTCGTGGTACTCACGGCGTGGGGGTCGGTCAACATCGCCGTCGAAGCGATGCGCCGCGGCGCCCGCGACTTCGTGCAGAAGCCGTGGGAGAACGAGCGGCTGCTCTCGATCGTCCGCACGCAGGCGGAACTGGGTCGCGCCATCCGGCGCGGCCGGCAGCTCGAAGCCGCGAACCAGGCACTGCAGGCTGATGGGCGATCGCCGATTCTCGCCGAGTCGGCAGCGATGCGTCCGGTGCTGGAGATGATCGCGCGGGTCGGCCCGTCCGACGCCAACGTGCTGATCACCGGCGAGAACGGCACGGGCAAGAGCCTCGTGGCGCAGGCGCTGCACAACGTGTCGCCGCGCGCGTCGCGGCCGATGGTGACGGTCAACGCCGGCGGTATGGCCGAGGGCGTGTTCGAGTCCGAGTTGTTCGGCCACCTCAAGGGCGCGTTCACCGACGCGAAAACCGATCGCGTAGGCCGCTTCGAGCTCGCCGACGGCAGTACGTTATTTCTCGACGAGATCGCGAACGTGCCGATGACCCAGCAGCAGAAGCTGCTGCGGGTGATCGAAACCGGCGAATTCGAGCGATTGGGATCGTCAAAGACGCGCAAGGTCAGCGTACGGTTGATCTCGGCGACAAACGCCGATTTGAATGCGGAAGTTGAGGCCGGCCGCTTCCGCCAGGATTTGTACTTCCGCCTCAACACCATCGAGATTCATCTACCGCCGCTGCGCGATCGGAGAGAGGACATTCCGCTGCTCTCGAAACATTTCCTGCGTCAGCACGCGCAACGCTATCGCAAGCCGCTGTCGGGATTCGATCCGGCGGCGATGCAAGTCCTGATGGACCACCGCTGGCCGGGCAACGTCCGCGAGATGGATCACTCGGTCGAACGCGCGGTGCTGATGGCACAGGGGCCGACGATCCGCGGTGGCGATCTGGGTCTTCGCGTCGAAGGCGCTTCCTCGGCGCGTCTCGAAGACATGAGCCTCGAGGAAGTCGAGGCATTCCTGATCAAGAAGGCGATGGCCCGCTACGGCAACGTCAGTCACGCCGCCCGGGCGCTCGGTCTGTCACGCAGCGCGTTATATCGGCGCCTGGAACGGTACAAGCTTTAGTTTCTGCGCCAAGCCCCAGGTCCCAAGCCCCAAGCCTGCAGGTATCATTCCCCCCGTGTGGCGACGACTTCGCCTCGATCAACAAATCTTCATGCTCGCGCTCGGCGCCGGGGTGCCTGGTGCCGTGACGGCGCTATGGATCCTCTGGACCGAACCGTACACGCCGAAAGTGCAGTGGACGCTGAGCGTCATCATCCTGTCGACGCTCTTCGGCCTGGCCGCATCAGTGCGGACGCGCGTGGTGGTGCCGCTGCAGACGCTGGCGAACCTGCTGGCGGCGCTGCGTGAAGACGACTTCTCGATCCGCGGCCGCACCGCCAACCCGGACGATCCGCTCGGTGCGGCGCTGATTGAGATCAACGCGCTCGCCGAAACGCTGCACGAACAGCGTCTCGGCGCCGTCGAAGCCACCGCCCTGCTGCGCACCGTCATGGAGCAGATCGACGTTGCCGTATTCGCGTTCGATCCGGAACATCGCCTGCGTATCGTCAACCGCACCGGCGAGCGCCTGATGGGCAAGAGCGTGGAGCACATGCTCGGCCGCACCGCTGAAGAACTGTCGTTGATGGAGTGGTTCGGCGAAGCGCCTCGCGTGGTGGAAATCACGCCGCCAGGCGGCGGCGCCGGCCGCTGGGAAGTGCGCCGAACAACCTTCCGGCTTGGCGGGCTCCCCCACGACCTGCTTGTGCTTGCCGACGTCAGCCGGCCGCTGCGCGAACAGGAACGACAAGCGTGGCAGCGGCTGATCCGCGTGATCGGCCATGAACTGGGCAATTCCCTGGGGCCGATCAAATCGATCGCCGGTTCGCTCGAAACCTTGCTCAACCGCCACCCGCCACCCGAAGATTGGCGCGAGGACATGCAGCGTGGCCTGCAGGTGATCGCGTCGCGCACGGATTCGCTGAGCCGCTTCACCGGCGCGTCGGCGAGGCTCGCGCGCCTGCCCGCGCCGAAGCTCGCGCCCGTGGTTCTGAAACCGCTGATTCAGCGCGTGACGTCCTTCGATACGCGTGTCCCGGTGGCCGTGAAGCCGGGGCCGGACATCACGATCGATGCCGACGCGGATCAGCTCGAGCAGTTATTGATCAACCTGCTGCGAAACGCCGCCGACGCGAATCTCGAAGTCGGCGGCGGCACCGTGCACGTGAGCTGGAAGAAGACGCGCGGCGGCCTGGAAATCACCGTGGACGATGAGGGTCCCGGGCTCGCAAATACGTCGAACCTGTTCGTGCCCTTCTTCACTACGAAGCCGGGCGGGTCGGGCATCGGCCTGGTGCTCTGCCGCCAGATCGCCGAAGGGCACGGCGGCTCATTGACGCTGGAAAACCGCAAGGACGCCCGCGGCTGCCGCGCTCGACTTACACTACCGGCATGACGACAGTCTTCGGCCTTCGGCCTTCAGCCTTCGTGATTGCCGCCTGCCTCGTCGCCCCGTCCGCATCCTGGACATCGTTGACCGCGCAGAATCGTTACCGGACCGGCGACGGCAACTTGCGCGTCGCTCTGGTGCAACAGCCGCTGGGCCCCAATGGACCGTCGAAAGGTCCAGACACGATGGCCCATGGCGGGATCCAGAAGATGCTGGCGGGCATGGGTGCGACGGTTCGCGTCGAGCGCGCGCAACTGACGCCGCTCGAGGAAACGGAATACGGCGGTTGGAAGAAGCTCGGCCTGAGCCTGGGACACTTCGCCGACATCGTCACGAAGAACGAACGTGACGGCGTCTTCACGGTCGGCTTACTCGCCACGTGCCCATCGATGCCGGGCATGGTTGCCGGCTTGCAGCGGTCGGGCACGACCATCGAGCCGCTGCGGGTCGGCATGTTGTGGCTCGATGCGCATCCAGACTTCAACACGCCGGAAACCACACGCAGCGGCTCGCTGGGCGGCATGCCGGTGGCCGTGGCGACCGGCCGCGCGCTGCATGTAATGCGGCGCGACGCCAAGCTCGATCCACCGATGTCGGATCAGAACATCGTCATGGCCGGTGTGCGCTTGACCGATCCGCTCGAACAACGGCTGCTGGACGATTCACGCATCGAGCAACTCTCGGTCGACGACCTGCGCAACATGACGCCGGCGGTCTGGCAACAAATGGATCGTCTCAACCGCATCAGCGACAAGCTCTACATCCACATCGACATGGACGTCCTCGACCCGCGTGAGGTCATGGCGCACGGCAACAAGGTGCCGAACGGGCCATCGAGCGAGCAACTCGAGCTGCTGTTCGAGGAGATCTTCAAACGCTATCCCAAGGCGTCGGCAATCGGCTTCGCGACGATTCCACCGACCGATGAAGGCGGCCTTTCAATCGCAGCGTTGAATCGGATGATTGCCGGCGCGGTTCGCGGCGTGGCCAGCCGCACGCGATAGTCTCTATCGCGACTTCATCTTCTTGATCACGACCGGACGCAGCAGGTCCTTCAACGCGTCCCGGCCGACCCAGCTCTGCACGGGATCCTCTGATTCCGACAGCTTCGTCGCCGTCTTGACCGCGGCCGAGTGCAACTTCGCATTGCGGTGGCCGATGTGCCGCAGGGCCCAGCTGACGCCTTTCTTGACGAAGTTCCGCTCGTCCGTGGCGCCCTTCTCGATCAGCGGCAGGAACTTCAGGAACGCCGCATCGTTCGCGCCCTTGTCGTGCGCGGCCAGGCACGCCATCAGCACGAATCCGGCGCGCTTCTCGAACTCCGGTCGGCGCGTCGACCATTGCAAGGCCTTCGACCAGGCATGCGGCGAGCGGTCCCACAGCTTGAAGCACACCGTGTCGACAATGCCCCAGCTGTCGAAATCCCTGCACCAGCGATCCATCTCCGCGGCGGTCACCCGGGCCGGCTCACCGACCATCGACGCCAGCATCCGCGCATCGGTCCAGCCGGTCTTCCACAACTCCTGCGCCAGCGCGTGATCGCGGCCGAGCGTCGCCGCGTACTTCTGGATGGTGGCGACGGGCACGCCGAATGCCTTGTCTGCCGGCAGCCCGTATCGTTCGAGCCCCGCACGGAAGCCCTCGCTCCCCTGCGCCCGGAGCCACGCTACCGCCGCCGCTGCCGTGACCTTGGACATCTCACGCTCCGTACTGGTATATTGGTACCAAGTTACCCATGTCACAAAAACCGCTGATCGTCGGACGCGTCCAGACCGGGGTCCGCCTCGAGAAGCGGCTGCTCAAGGTGATGAAGGCGTTGGCCGACTCGCTCGATCTTACTCTTGGCGATCTGCTCGAGGGCGTGGTGCTGCACGCTTTCGAGGGCAAGGCGCCGTTCTCGGCGCCGACGCGCAAGAAGATCGCCGAGCTGCGCAAGGTGTTCGGCCTGACCCTCACCGCCGCCGACGCCCATCACCTGAAGGAGAAGAGCCGTGCCCGCAAGTGATGCCACCCTCAGCAGCGACGAACTGCTCGCGCGCTTCGTTGACTCCACCCTGCCGGCCGATCAGTTCCATCACGAGCAGCACGTGCAGGTGGCGTGGTTGTTCGTGCGCCGATATGGCATGCCTGACGCGCTCGGTGCATTCACCGTCGCGATCAAGCGCTTTGCTGCCGCCAAAGGCGCGCACGCGCTGTATCACGAGACCATCACCTGGGCGTTCCTGCTGCTGATCGCCGAGCGCCAGGCGCGCAGCGGGGCGGCGACGTGGGAGGAGTTTGCGGCGGCGCATCCCGACCTGCTGGTGTGGAAACCGTCGGTCCTCGATCGCTACTACTCGAAAGAGCTGCTGGCGTCCCCACTGGCGAAGCGGACGTTCCTGATGCCCGACCGGTGACGAACTTCCCCGCGCTCGTCGTC
>DASVFC010000174.1:0-5084 GCA_036380235.1 Vicinamibacterales bacterium | reverse complement strand
ACGCAATCACGCCGCGCAAATGGTAAATGTGCTTGCGCAACGCCAGGTTGATTCTCGGCTGGTTCTCGAACCGGATGATCGGGAGGTACTTGTAGAAGACCTCCGTGGCACCATCGCGATCGCCCGCCATGAATTTCGTGTAGATCTCGACGAGGATCTCCGGAAACGCAAAACCCGTCATCGTCCCGATGGCGCCGTGCCGCAGTTCCTCCAGGAACATCATGCCGCCGAGGCCGCCGAAGATCTTGACGTCCTTCGAGATCGCGCGAATCTGCGTAATCTTCATCGGCGCCGGATCGTCTTCGAGCTTCAGAAAGGCGAGGCGCGGCGACGCCGCCGCCAGCCTGGCGATCAGCTCCACGCTCATCGTGATGCCGCCGACGGCGGGCGGAAAATCCTGCACCACCACCGGGATGTCGACCGCCTCCGCGATCGCGAGATAGTGGCGTTCGAGCGCAGCGTCGTTGCTGCGCGCCAGTTTCGGCGGTGCCACCATCACCGCCTTCGCGCCCAGCTGTTGGGCGCGGCGGCTGTAGGCAATGCACCCGTCCGTACCGGCATGCGTGGTCCCGACACAAATCGGAAAACTGCCGCCGGCAGTCTCCATCACGATCTCGGTGACGCGATCGCGTTCGGTCTCGGTCAGCTTGTCGGCCTCGCCAAGCACGCCGAGAATGGTCATGCCGTTGACCTTCGTCCCGCGCGTGAACTCGGTGAGCTTGCGCAGGCTCGGCTCATCGAGCGAGCCGTCCGGCTGGAACGGCGTCGGGGTGATGTTGTAGATGCCTGTCAGGTAGTCGAACATACGTACCCTGCTATCGCGGCGTTGCGTCGGGGAAACGGGTGACGCGATTGGCGATCGGCTTCTGCGCGCGCAGCGCGGCGTAGATGGCGCCGAGGTCTTCGCGCGTCATGCCCGCATACGCCGTCCACGGCATAGGCGTATTCTGACGCCGCTCCGCGTCGCTCAGCACCGGCTGCTCCACACCCTCGAAACTCTTGAACCGGTCGATGAACTGCTGCTCCGTCCACGACCCGATCCCGGTGTCGGCGTCGGGCGTGATGTTCGCCGATCGCGCGCGATACCCGGTCTCGATAAACTCCATGCCGCCCGCGAAGTCCATGCCGGGCAGCGGCGTGCCGCGGTCGTCGATCGGCGTGTGGCAGTCGCCGCACAATGACGAGCGCAACATGTATCGACCGTAGGCAAGCTTGTCGGTCACCGGCGGCCGCTGCTGCGGGCTGGCCGGTGCCGGAATCGTGCGCACGATCAGGTTGAGGGGGAAACTCAGCTTGCGCGCCGGAATGTTCGCGTTCTCGATCGCCTTGAGCGATCGCACATAGGCCAGCGCCGCGTGCACATCATCTTCCTGCATGGCGCCGTAATGCGGGTACGGCATCAACGGGAATAACGGCGTGCCGTCGCGCGACACGCCGGCTGTCACCGCGCGCAACAACTCGCCGTCGCTCCACGATCCAATTGCCGCCGGCGTGATGTTCTTTGAATAGAGCACGCCGGCCGGACCGAGAGGGAATTCCTGACCGCCCTGACCGATGGTGTTGGGCACCACGGGGCCCGAGAACCGCGTCCAGTCGCGTTGCGAATGGCACGTAGTGCAGCCGACAACGTGGTCGTTGAGATACTTGCCGCGCGCGAGACGTTCGGGCGTTGGCTCGATCCGGAACTCGCCCGCCTCCGGTACTTTTGGGAACGCTGTATATAGATAACCGAGGCCGGCTGCCGCTGCCACGAGCAGCAGCACGACCAATATGCCGACAATCTTCAACACTGTTTTCATCGTTTAGTTCTGCCCGGCCGACGTCGACGGCCGCCGCTTTGCGCGCTCCACGATTGCGGCCGCGTCGGCGGCCAGTTTCTTCGCGTCGTAAACGATGCCGTCCTTAATCGTGTACTTCACGCCGCCAACACGCTCGACTCGCGCCGTCTGGTCGTTCAACTTCACCGCGCCGGTGGCGTACAGCACCTTGAAATTCTCCAGCGGGTTCTGATCGACGATCACCATGTCGGCGAGAAGACCCGGACGGATGATGCCGAAGTCGATCCCACGCCCCTTCGGCTCGTGCAGCGTCTGGGCACCGTACAGTGTGGCCGAACGGATCACCTCGAGCGGATGGAAGCCGGCCTCCTGCAACATCTCGAACTCGTTGATGTAGCCGAACCCGTAGGTTTGATAGATGAAACCGGAGTCGGATCCGGTGGTGACTCTTCCGCCGGCGTTCTTGAAGTCGTTCAGGAACGACATCCAGACGTTGTAGAACCGCTTCCACTGGATTTCATCTTCGGTGGTCCAGTAGAACCAGTAGGCACCGTGCGCGTTGCGATTGGGCTGGTAGAAGTCCCACAGCGACGGCAACGTGTACTTGTCGTGCCACTCGGCCTCACGCATGCGCATCACGTCGCGCCCAGCGGAATAAATCGTCATCGTCGGATCGATGGTGAACTTGCGATCGACCCATTCCTTGATCAGCGCGTTCCACGGCTCGCTGCCGCGCGGGTGAATCTTGTCGTGCAACCGCGCCACCTGGCCGAAGCGATGCTGCTCGTCGTTGTAGTTCTGCGTCGTCGGATAGGGCTGGATCGAATAGTCCTTCAACAGCGATTCGAACAGCCCGTAATAATGCGTCAGCGTGCCGAGACCCAGCCGCGACGCGTCGCGCGCGTTCATCCGCACCACGCCCATCTGATCGAGGTGCGCGGTCGAGCCGAGGTTGTGCTTCTTCGCTTCGTCGAGCAGCGCCGCCATGATCTCGGGGTCGTGCGCGCCAAGCTTGAGGCCGTCGATGCCTTTCGTGGCCGCGAAGCGCACCCATTCACGGGCGGTTTCCGCATTCTGGGGCCGCGTGCGATCCCAGCCCTCGCCGCTGAACGGACGGTGGTAGGCAAAGATGCGCGGCGCCACAATCTGGTTCTTCGCCGACAGCTCGCGTTGATTGAGATCCCAATCCATCGATCCACACGGCACGCCGCGCACCGACGTAACACCGTGCGCCATCCACAGCTTGTAAACGTATTCGGCATCGCGAGCCTGCCCGCCGCCGCAGTGCACGTGCGCATCGACGAAGCCGGGCATCAGGTACATGCCGGTGCCGTCGATTTCTTTCGTGCCCTTGGCGGGACGCCCGCGGTCCGGAATCGGAATGCCCGGGAAACCGACGCTCGCCACCTCGGTGATGCGGTTGTTCTGCACAACCACGTCGATGGGCCCGCGCGGTGGCGCGCCGGTGCCGTCGATCACGGTGATGCCGCGGATCACCATCCGATCGAACGGACCCTCACCCTCGCCCGCCTGGCGATTGGGTGTGGGCGGCATTTGCTGAGCAGACAGGGAGATTGCCGCCAGCATGCAGGCGGCCAAACCAGTGGAGATCAAGCGCAACATCTTCTTCGCCTCCGAAGGACGAAGTATATCGTGCGGCGCCGGATCGTTAGCTATTCAATGCGCAGTGCCGTCATCGGATCGATTCTCATGGCGCGGCGTGCAGGCACGAAGTTGGCCAGGGTAGCGGCCAGCAGCATCGCGGCGATCCCGAAACCCCAGGCCAGCGGATCGAACGGCGAAATCCCGTAGAGCACCCGCTGCAGCGCCGTGGCGGCGCCGGCTGCCAGCAGCGCGCCCGCCGCGAGCCCAATCGCGACGATCAGCAAGCCCTGGCGCATCACCATGGTCAGGACGCCGCCAGGTTGTGCGCCGAGGGCCATGCGGACGCCAATTTCCCGCGTGCGGCGGGCGACGGAAAACGCGATGACGCCGTAAAGGCCGATCGCGGCGAGCAGCGTGCCCAACCCGCCGAAGCCCGCGGCCAGCATCGCGCCGACGCGCGCGGGCATCAGGCTGAGCCCGAGATTCTGCTCCATCGTGTTCGCCGACATGAAGACCAGCGACGGTTCCATGGCGAGCAGTTCGCGGCGCATTGCCTGGACCAGGGCCGTCGCGTCACCGGAGGTGCGCGCAACGATGAAGTTGTAGCGGCTCGGCCGCTGCGCCTCGGCGTAATAGATGTACGGCGAAGCGGTCTCGAGCACACCGTGACGCTTGTGATCGCGATTTACGCCGACGACACGATACGTGCGCGACCGCGTGCCCTGCACCACGGTGAAGGTGTGGCCGATGGCGGACTCCGACGGCCAGAACTTGCGCGCCATCGTCGCGTTAATCACGGCCACGTCCGGGCTGCCGGCGATGTCGCTGTCCTCGATGCCGCGCCCCTCGACGATCGGCACGCCCATCGTCTGCAGGTATTGCGGCGAGACGGCGACGTTCTCGATGATCTCGCCCCGTTGTCCTTCGGCATATGTGCGATTGTCGATCCGCACTTCCTGCTGGCTGAAGTTGAAGGTGAATGGCAAGGTCGGCGAAATGATGCCGACGGAGGTGACACCCGGCAGCGAGGCGACCCGCGCTTGCGCCTGTCGCCAGAATTCGCGGCCGCGTTCCGGCGTATACCGCACCATGTCGGTATCGAACGCGATCGCCGCTACACCTTTGGGATCGAAACCAACGTCGGCGCGTTGCGATGCACCGAGGCTTCTGAGCAACAGACCGGCGACCACCAACAACACCGCCGTCAGCGCGACCTGCGACACCACCAGCGCATCACGCAACGTCCAGCGGCGGCCGCCCATCTTGGTGGCTGGCGCATCGCCACGCAGATCCGAGACGAGGCTGGGTGCCGAGGCCTTCAGCGCTGGCAGCAGCCCGGCCAGCATCCCGGTCAAAGCGGCTACCAGGGTCGAGAAGGTGAGGACGCGCCCGTCGATCCGCACGTCGAAAGCAACCGATACGGGCAACGGTAGCGGCATCGTCTGCAGACCCTGGACCAGTGCCCACGCGAGCGCAACCGCGGCGACGGCGCCGAGCGTGCCAAGGAGCGCACCTTCGATCAGCAGTTGCTGGATCAACCGCGCTCGGCTCGCGCCGATGGCCAACCTGACGCTGATTTCGCGGCGACGCGCCGAAGCACGCGCGAGCAACATGCCGGCAACGTTGGCGCAGGCGATCAACAGCACGAGGCCGACGATCGCCATCACCCCGGCTGCGCCGGCCGAGAGCACGCCGCCTGCC
>DASVFC010000173.1:0-3031 GCA_036380235.1 Vicinamibacterales bacterium | reverse complement strand
CCCGAGGTTGCGGATCAGCGCGCGTTGAACGTGCCGCTCGATCATGCCGAAGTACTGGTGACGAACCGCGGGGTGTTCGGCAGGCCGCTGCGGGACTTCCGCAACGAGGAATTTTCGGGTGAGGTCACGCTGGTCAGGATGGAACGCGGCGGGCAACCGTTTCCGGTGGGCCCGGACACAACGGTGCGGCGTATGGACGTGCTGCATTTCGCTGGCCTCAAGTCGGCGGTTGGCAAGGCCGGTGCATTCTTCGGACGAATGGCGCGGGCCAACTCGTCCACCGATTTGCTGACGCTCGCCATCGGCATGATCCTCGGTCTCCTAATCGGGAAGGTCACCCTCCAGGTCTCGGGCGCAGCCCTCGGCCTTGGGAACGCGGGCGGTCTGCTCGTATCGGGTGTAATCGTGTCGTTGCTGGTTTCGCGCCTGCGCTTCCTGGGCGATACGCCGAAGGCCGCGCGGAACTTCCTCCATGACTTCGGCCTGATCGTGTTCGCCGCGATCGTCGCCATCAACGCCGGCGCCGCGCTGGTGAATCTCCTGAGCGGCCCGATGCTGCTCTACATCTTCGTCGCCGGCTTCATCGTCTGCACGGTGCCGCCCGTTGTGGCGTGGGCAGTTGGTTTTCATCTGTTCAAGATCAATGCTGCAGTCCTGGCCGGCAGCATCGGCGGCGCGCGCGCGCACGCCGGCCCGGCGCGCCACGCATCGCTCGAGACTGGCAGCGCCGTTCCCTGGATTGGGTTTCCGGTCAGCTACGCAGTGTCGAGCGTGTTGCTGACCGCGTTTGGATACGTATCGATGGTGTTGCCGTGAAGGCACTCATCGCGAACTTCTGTTGACGCCGCGCGAGTACCTCCCGTTCTGTCCGCGAGGCAAGTTCCGTCTCGCGGACAGTTTTTTATGGGTTCACTGAGTGGTTGACTTCCTCAGCCGGCGACGCTCCTCGGCCTGGTCGAGCGCGAGGCGATAGGCGACGTAGTACTTGTAGATGTTGGCAACATATTGGACCGTCTCGCGGCCAATACGTTCCGATGCAATTCGCTCGACATTGCCGAACCAGACGTTCGGATTCAGCCCGCGCTTCTCGGCCTCTCTGCGTAATTGGCGAACCCGCCCGGGTCCGGCGTTGTAGGAGGCAAGCGTCATCAGCAGCTTGTCGAGCTCCGTCATCGGTTGGTCGCCATAGTACTGGTCCACCATGAAGCGCATGTACTTGATGCCGGCGTGAATGTTCGGCTCGAGCTGCCTGATGTCGCCGACCTTCAATTCGGCTCCCGTTGCGGGCATTACCTGCATGATGCCGATCGCGCCAACCCGGCTGCGCGCCTGGTGGTCGAGCTGTGATTCCTGGTAGCCCTGTGCGGCCATCAGCAGATAATCCACGTTGTATTGCTCGCCGTACTTGCGAAACAGGCCAACCAGCGTCTCGAACTTCTTCCGCTCCGCCTCGCTCGTTGCCGACTTCGCGTAGCTGGTATTTTCGAGGTAACGCGTGTTGACGATGTTGCCGAAGCGCGTGCGCGGTCCGTACTCCTTGATCCACGTGTTGATCGCGCGCATCAGGATCGGGCTGTTCTTGCGAGTGGCGACGGCAATTGTGCCGTCGGTCCGCACCGCCGCTTGCGGGTGCAATTGCAGGTTTGGAAACACCTTCTGCCAGAACTCCGCCACGAAGTCGTCCATGACGATGGCAGAGACGAGGCCGGCATTCGTCATCTCGAGCAGGTCGTCATCCTCGAGCGGCTCGGGCGCCTCCTTGATCCTGACCGGCGCCTTGCCACGGGATTTCAGCGATGCGTTCAGCGCCACGACGCTTTCGTAATAGCTGCTGCTGCGGCGCACGAACACTTCGCGGCCCGACAGGTCGTCGGCGCTCGTCATCGCCGGTGACCCGGCAGGGGTGACGACGATTTCGTTGACGCCGATGCGCGTCGGCAGGCTGAAATCGACGAGCTTTGCGCGTTCGGGTGTGACGGTGAGCGCCGCGGCAACCAGGTCGACCTTGCCCGCGGTCAGCGCCGGAAACAACTGGTCACGGGTCAACGGCACGAAGGCGACGTGCACCGGAAGCTTGCCGGTCTTGAGCCTCGTGTTGACTTGCTCCTCGAACAGTCGCAGCGATTCGTACACCATGCCGCGCTGTTCGCCACGGTCGATGAAATACTGGGTGCGGTTGAAGACGACGCCGGCACGAATCAGCCGGCGTTCGATCATCTTGTCGCCGTCGCCGGTAAAGCTGTCATCGAGTCGCTGGCGTACCGCGTCCGGCAGGACGTCGTACGGCGACTTGACCTGCGGCAGTTCTTCATCAGGAGCCTGAGCAGCGGCGGTGGGTGATGGTGCTGCTGCTGCTGGTGCGGTGGCCGCTGCCTGGGGCTGGGCAGTATCGTCCGGGCGTGTGCCGCATGCGGCCGCGATAACGGCCGCACACAACACGACGGCGAACCGGCATTGCACTATGGTTCCACCTTCAGAGCGTTTGTCAGCTTGAACTGCAGCCGCGTCTCGGCCGGCAGCTTCAAGTGTTCTTCGCCAGACGCGGCAACCGCGGTGCCGGCGACGGCGCCCACGATGCCGCCGACTACAGCACCCTCACCGCCGCCGGCGATTCCGCCGACAATGGCGCCGAGGCCGGCGCCGCCGCCAACCTTGCGCGCGGTCCGCTTGCCCTCGCCCTTGCTCTTGACCACGGCGTATTCGCTGGCCACCTGGTAGACGCGGCCGCCGAACGTGATGGTGTTGAGCTTCAGCGAGATTTGATCCGAGCCCTTGAACGAGCCGGACTGCGCCACCTTGACGGCCTGTACCGTGGCGCCCGCTTCGCGCGGAATGACGATCGTGCTCCCGGACGCGACCGGATCATCGACGCGCCCCTTGACCGTCATGCCGGCTTGCGCGAGATCGACGTCGATCCCCTCGGTGAGGCGCACGTTGATCAACGTGCCCGCTGGGAGGGTGAGCGCCGCTTTCTTCTCCTGGCCTGCGGCTAAGGTTACCGCCCCGGCGAGGATGAGGACCGTGTTGATAA
>DASVFC010000172.1:0-3026 GCA_036380235.1 Vicinamibacterales bacterium | reverse complement strand
ATGCACATGCGCGCGCCGGTGCCGGCGAGATCGTCTTCGAGCCGCCAGCATCCAAGCCAGGCGCTGAACCGCGCGTCGAGCTTTGGTGCGGCGGATGGCGTGCTCTGCGCGGCTGCGGCCCCCGGCGTGGCAAGCAGCCCGGCAACACACGCCGCCGTGGCGAACGTGGCTACGAGAATTCGATGAATCATGATCGTCTCCACCTTAAAACACGAAATTGATGCCGGCGCCAAACCGGAACCCGCCGAGATCGATCGGCTGGAAATCAATGAAGTCCTGGTCGAGGTCGGCTTGCACCCAGGTGTAACGGCCCTCGACGGTGAAATAAAGCCGCTTCAACACCAGGATGTCGGCGCCGCCAAACACGTGAGCGTTGGGCGCCCAGCCTTCCGATCGGAACGCATCGGTAAAGATGCTGAACGTGCCCGCGGCAGTATTCTCGGTCGCGAAGTCGACGAAATCGCCCGACTGCCGAAACGTGTACCTCGTGACGCCGCCACCGGCGCCCACATAGGGCACCACCGTGCGGGGGATGTACGCGAGGCGGCTCACCTGGCGGCCGCGCGACACGAGGCCGAACCTTGCCGAGCCGGTAAAGTGCATCTGCGTCAACTCAGTCGACTGCCGGATGGGAATGGTCGCTGTGCTGCCGCCGACGGTTTCGCTGTAGCCACGATACTGCGACGGGATATCGCTGTTCGCGTAATCGAAGCCAGCCACCACATCAAGCCGTGGCATCGCAAAGATTGACAGATCGGTCGCGAACGAGGCCGTATTGAAATCGGACTTGTCGACCGTCAGGTGTTCGCTGACGAAGTCGTAGATGTCGCTGCCGGCACTGGCAATGAGCCAGTTGCCGCGGACACCGATCGCGGCATGCGGGCGGCCGAGCAGGAAATCAGGAGTGCTCGGAACGGTGACGCCGGGTTGCGATTGGGCTGATTGATCTTGCTGCCCGGCGTATGCCGGCGCAGCGAGGAGGACCAGCGCGGTGCAACATCCCACCAGAAGACCGCGCACACGCCTGCGGTTCTGAGCCATACCTTGCTACCTCGGGGGAGGCGGATCCGGCTGGCGCGGCCCGTCTCTCCCCAGAGAGTAGCAGAAATCGCGCTACTTCAGCGTAAAGGTCATCTCCAACACCACGCGGACCGGGACCGGCCGGTCGCCTTTCATCCCCGGCTTGAATTTCCACCGATATGCCGCCTTGACGGCCTGCTCGTCCAAGCCGAAGTCCGCGTCGAGTGATTTGGTCACCCGCACGTCGGTCACATCTCCCGTTTCTGAGACGACGACCTGCATGAAGACCGACCCCTGAATCTTCTCCTGCATCGCCTCCGCGGTGTATGCGGGCTTGACCTCGTAGACCACGACCGGAAGCGCGGAGACGTCTCCTGGCTCATACACGGTGGCCTGGATGTGTGGCGTGGTCAGCGGGAATGCGGCGACCGCGGCGGATGTGGCACCGCCGGCGACCAGCAGGGCGGCGACGAAACTGAGAATCATGCGGCGACGGGTCATTACGTCCTCCTCGGCGAGTAGCGAGATGCGCTGGCTGAGCTGTCGCCGGCCGATCAACGCGATCACGCCCGGCAAGTGCGGTTGCGGATTGGCGAACGCCAGCAGCGCTTCCGCATAGGCGCGGCGATCGCGGGTCAGCAGAATGGTGGCTTCATCAACCACCGTCTCGCGCGCCAGCGACAGGCGCGCAGCGATCAGGCGGCAGCGGGGTGGAACCACAACAACGCGCACCAGCATTCCTCGGCGACGGTGTGCATCCAGTCGCGGCGGCGGACGTGAATCAGTTCGTGCGCGATCACGGCGCGCTGGACCGCCTCTGGCAGGTCGAGCAAGCGGCGCGGCACGATGATCAGAGGTCGCCGGACCCCGACCGTCGCTGGCGTCTGCAGGTCGTCCGAGAATGCAATCGTCGACGTGCCGCCGATGGCAGTCGAGAGTTCGCCGAGCATCGGCTCGAGCGCGGGGGCCGGTTCGGCGCGGCGGGTGATCGCGCGAAGCCGGAGCAGGCCAATAGCGAGCCACAGCACCCGCATCGCGGCGCCGCTGATGAGCAAGTAGAGCGTCCACCGCGCGACATCGAATGAATCACTGACGGCCGACGTTGCACTGCTCGTCACCACTGAGAACAGCTGCAGCGTGCTCGATGGCGTGGCAGGTGTAACGGCGATCTGCGCGATCGGCAGGAGGATGCTGAGCGCCAGGATCGCCTGCCAGAAGCGCAGCGTGGGCAGGGGAGCTCGCAGACGAACGCACTGCGTGATCACCGCCGCCGCCGCGGCGAGGACGGCGAACTGCACGCTGTAGGCAAGAAGATTCGCAAGCGGAGTCGTCATTCGCCCTCCTTTTCCAGCAAACGCTGCAGCTCTTTGCGTTCGCGTTCCGTCAGTCCTTTTTCCTTGAGAAGATGCACGAGCAGCGGTCGGGCCGAGCCGTCGAAGACACGATTGACGAAGTCGCGCACCATCGATCTGACGACGACCTGTTGCGGCCGGACGGGCGCATAAACCTGCGCCTTGTCACCGGGCTCCTTCTTCAAGTGGCCCTTGGTCTCGAGGATGTTCATCATCGTCTGGACGGTGGTGTAGGCAATGGTGCGGCGTTCACGCAGCGCGTCGTAGACTTCTCGCACGGTGGCGCGACCCAGCGGCCAGAGCACCTTCATGATCTCCAGTTCCTGGCCGGTGAGCGTGTCCGACTTTGGTCGCATACTAATTATTTAGTACTAAGTTCTTAGGCGCTGTCAAGTCGGCGGGCGCCGGCCGGCGGCGGGCATCATTCGTCATTAAACTGTGCCAATGAAACTGGTTCTTACCGCAACGCTGCTGCTTGCGCAGGCGGCCCCTATCTTCCATTTCGAAACGGACGGATTCTGGCTGAACCTGCACCATTTTCTCTACGTGCTCGGCCGCGTTGAGGCGAAGATGCCCGACATCAAGCGCGATGCGGTGTCCGGCGCGCCGGCAGACGAAGCTGAAGGCCTCGCCCTGTTGAACGAGCAGGAGCGG
>DASVFC010000171.1:0-5883 GCA_036380235.1 Vicinamibacterales bacterium | reverse complement strand
GGCGTCGGCGTTTTACCTCGGTCTGGATGCGTTCGTGGGCGAAGCACCGATTCTGCTGTTCACGCTACTTGGCGGCGTCGTCGCCGATCGTCGCGATCGCCGGCACATGATGCTGACATCGCAGGCGGTGCAGATGATTGTGGCGCTGATCCTGGCCGTGCTGGTCTACACCGGCGCGATTCAGATCTGGATGATCCTGGTTTTGTCGTTCATCTCCGGCTGCGCGCAGGCATTCGGCGGCCCTGCCTATCAGTCGCTCATTCCCACCCTGGTCGGGAAGGAACATCTGCCCAACGCCATCGCGCTGAATTCGATCCAGTTCAACCTGGCGCGCGTGATTGGCCCGATTGTCGCCGGCGCGGCGCTGGCGGCCTTCGGGATGGTGGCGTGCTTCGGCCTCAACGGCGTGTCGTTCCTGTTCGTGATTGCCGCGATCCTGGCGCTGCGCGACATTCACGTGCCGCCCGCGGCAACCGAAAGCATCATCGTGCAGATGAAGGGCGGGCTTCGCTACGTGAAGAACTCGCGCAACCTGATGGCGGTGACGTTACTCGGCTTCATCGTCGCTTTTCTTGGCTTCCCGCTGCTGACGTTCCTGCCGGTGATTACCCGGGACGTATTCGGGCGCGACGTGGGATTTTATTCGCAGCTGATGACGTTCGCCGGCCTAGGCGCGGTAACCGGCGCGCTCGTCGTCGCCTACATCGGCAGGCATCGCCACATTGGCCGGGTCCTGCTGATCACGCTCGCCTGCTTCGGCGTCGCCACCGTATTGTTCGCGCTGTCGCGAACGCCGGCAATGAGCGCGCTGATCCTGTTCATCAGCGGTTCGCTGCTGGTGATGTGTACGTCGCTCACCACCTCGCTGGCGCAATTGCTGGCGCCGGCCGAGTTGCGTGGGCGTGTTGTCTCGATTTACATGCTGGCGTTTCGCGGCGGCTCGCCGCTCGGCGGACTGGCCAGCGGCTGGCTGGTAACGCAAGTTGGTTCCGCACCGGTCGTCTTGATGGTCAACGGCACGCTGCTGACGATCATCGCCGTGTTCTTCCTCGTCCGCGGCCACGGTTTAAAAGACGTGTAGCCTGTCCACGGACGTTCGCCACGGAGGGCACGGAGAACACGGAGGAATCTTCTGTAAATGCCAGTGGCGCTCAGTAGCAGCGGTGCTTCCGTGTGCGCCGCTCCCGTCTTGTGCCGCGCCCTCCGTGTGCCGCGCCCCTCCGTGTGCTCCGCTCTCCGTCTCTCCCTGTCCTCCGTGGCTAGAAGTTGCGCGCGAGGCGCACCGACAGCGTGCGCGGTGCTACCAGGCGCGTGCCGACAAACACCGACTGGAAGTTGTACAGCGCAACCTGGTTGGTCAGGTTCGTCACCTGCACTTGCGCGCTCCATGTCCTGCGTCCGCGCGGATCTTTCAGGTCGATGCCGGCCGCCAGGTCGACGATCGTGCGCGGGCGGACGCGCGGTGGATCGCTGGACAAATCGACATACGGCAGCAAGTCGAAGAAATCCGGATCGGCTGCCACCTCGAGCGGATCCGAGGGATTGGAGACGAGGCCGCTGTCGTACCTCACCGTGCCGCTGGTCCACCACGGTCCTGTCGGATCGAACGTCAACTGCCCGTGCACCCCCAGCCGCTGATCGTGATCGATCGCAAACGGTCCGGCCGACAACAGGTCGACGGCATCCTGACCAAGGAATAAACCACCCGTGAAAGGGGGCGACGAGATAGCGCGGCCGGTGGTGGCGCTGAGCGACGCCGAGATGCCGCGGCGCGGCAACATCGTGACGCGCGCTTCGGCGCCGGTCACTTCGATGCGGCTCAACGTCGTCGGGAAAATGATCCCGGTGTCGAAGAAATTGTTGTTGTCCTGCTGGTCGCGCGAGACCTTGCGATAGATTGCGCCGTCGAAGGTGACCACGTGACCGGGCGACCACTGCGCGCCGGCTTCCAGCACGTCCTGCCGCTCGGGCTGGATCGGTTGATATGTGCTGCCGAGCGCTTCTTGTACGCTCGCCGGCGCCAGACGGCTGGCGACTTCCGAATTCGACAACAACAGGTTTTCGTTCGGCGGCGTCTGGTAGTTGCGGTTGTACGAGGCGCGCAGGATGAGGTTGTCGCGCGCCGAAAACGATACGCCGACTCGCGGCTGCAACTGGCGGCCGTTGACGAGAAACCGATACTCGTCGTGGCGCAAACCGAGGTTGATGGTGGTGCGGCTGAACGACAGCGTCGCCTGCGCAAACGCGCTCAACTGCGACCCCGACTGTTCATCCTCGAAGACGAAGAGGCTACCGCCGCGCGTGAGATCGTACGGCAGCAGCGCCTCGTTGTAATGCTCCGAACCAGGCACGTTGAAGGACGACGAGGTCAGGCCCATCGCGAAGCGCTCGCTGACGGGAAACCGCTGCAGGTCGACGCCGCTGCGGAAGGAATGACGGCCGGCGCCATGATTGAAGCGGCCGCTAAACGTCAGCGTCGACAACCGACGGTCTTGCGCCGCGGTGACGGGGGTGTCGCCGGCGCTCGGGAGCAATTCGGCCGTGGTCGTGCGATAACCGGCAGTGGCTTCGAGCGTAGAAGCGCTCGACATGGTTCGAACGAACGTAGTCCACACCGAAATGTCGTCCAATGCCTGGCGCTGATCCTGGCCATTGGCGTGCTGCGATCGCTGGTTGGCCAGTTCAAAGCGCGAGCCTCCGCCCATGACGTGCGTTCGCAGGTGCGATCGATCGCTCAATGCGAAATCAGCCCGGCCGAACCCGCGCGCAAAATGACCGCTGTTGTGCAGGTTGTCGAGCGAGACCTGATCGAGAAACCGATCGGTACGCATCGTCGTGAGGGACCCGAAGTAGCCGAAGCGCCCGTTCTCGCCGCCAAGCTGCAGCGATCCCTGCGCGGTGCTGAAACCACCACCCGCAACGGAGACGGCGCCGGTTACCGGACGCCCGGTGCCTCGGCCGCTGCGGCTGTTCAACACGGCGACCCCGGAAACCTTGCTGCCGAATTCCGCGGGGATGTTCCCGGTCAACAGCTCGGCCGTCTGCACCACGGCCACGTCGAGCGAATTGGCAAATGCGCCGGTCAGCTGATCGCTGATCGCCAGGCCGTCGACGAGGAACGTCATCTGGTTGTGTGCGCCGCGCGGGTGAATCGCGCCGTTGGCATTCTGCGCGAAACCCGGGAACGCCACTAGGACGGCTTCAATGCCGCGGCTGGATACCGCCACCGGCATCCGCTCGATGCGTGTGACGCTCACCGCGTGCCTGGTGCCGGCCGATGTCGTGTCGATCGCGGATTGCTCAGGCATCACCTGCACGGCATCTGTAAACGGTGCGACGGACAACCCGGCCTCAACACTCACTGGCAACGCGAAGGTCGCGTCGATGCGTTGCTGATAGGCGGTGAACCCCGGCATGGAGACCGTGAGGTCATGGGTTCCTAAAGGAAGATTCGCGAGTTCGAAGGCGCCGTTGCCATCGCTGATCGTCTCGCGCTGCAGGCCGCTAACCGCGTGGCGGCTGGTCACGGTCGCCCCGGGAACGGCGGCGCGCTGCTCATCTCGGACAACCCCACGAATGGTCGTGGTGCCTTGGGACCACGCCAAAGACGGCAAAAATAACAGAGATATAGCCAGAACTGCACAAAATTGACCGATCAAAACTTTCATAATGGATAGTGAAAACAATTATTTTGACAAGTCAAAATACTCTACCGAGGACGCGGAGTCAATACCGGCTGGCACGGAGGGTTCAGTTACGGCTGAGGAACGATGCGGCCGGTGGTCATGAACCGGCGATAAGCGGTGTATTTCGTGGTGGTGCGGAGTCTGGGGGTGCCGGCGCCGCGCGTGATTTGCAGCGTGGTGGATTCAACCGGGAGGATTAACGTCTCGTTCGGCTCTTCGAACTTCACCGGCTTGAAGCGGATCGAAGAATCCCACCGCTCCATCGTCCACCGGCTGCTGACGCCGAACTTCTGCGCCTTGCGCGGCAGCGGAATCTCAACCAGGCCGGTCAACGATCGATCGAGCCGCAACACGTCATTGGTCTCGGCATCGAGCCAGATCTTGCCTTGGGTGCCGCCGTCAATGTCGAAGCTGATGCAGTTCTCGTTGTCTTCGACGAGCGACACGTCGACCGAAGGTTTGACCTTCTCGCGGAATGTGATGATGACGGCTTCACGGCCATCGACGACGCCGCGACCGGCGAATGCGAAGGCGTGCTCGATGCGGGAGTCTGGCAACAGGATCGAAAGCGGTTGCACTTCTGATTCCTGCTGCTCCGGCGTGGTGCAGTTGTCCCAGTCTTTCTTGCGAGGTGGGCTACCGTTGACGCGCAGCACACTGCGCAGTGTCCGCGCCTCCTTCGGCGTTGGATCCTCGGGTGAGGGTTCCCACGACAGCCGCAGTTCCGACTCGACGAAACGCGCCGGACCGTCGGCGCTGAAGCCGAAGCTCAACTTCTGCAGCGACACCTTCTCGAGGCACATGATGCTTTGCGCGCGCGCGAAGTATTCGGTGACGCGCTCACTGGCGCGTTCGAGCAGGCCATCGAGATCGATCGCAACGACGCGCTGCCGAAGGTCGTGAGCGACGTTGCCCGCCGCACGGACGGCAACGGAGTCGAACGAGGCAGACACGCACACGCCAAGCGCCGTGACTATTGAGGCGCAGGCAGCGGCGATTCGGATCATTTCACCGTCAAGTTGAAGCTGACCGGCACGCGCGTCGGCGAGTAACACACCTTGTCGTCGCACGCCTGGTATTCGAGCCGGCCGCTCAATTTTACCGGTCCGGCGGTCAACGCCTTCCTGGCTTCAGCGGTGTCGAGGATCATGATCTCCTGCACCAGCTTGAAGGGCTTGCCGTAGGTCTCGACTTTCTCGTCGAGCTCCTTGAAATGATAGATCTCCGAGGGCGGATATTTCGTCGCCTGGACGCGAAGCCACGGCTGGGGATCGACCTTCACCGTGATCACCTGGTAGTCGTGCTTGCCCGGCGCATATACGTGCATATTGCGCTTGGGCGTGACGTCGAAGCTGATCGATACCGGCTGTCCCGGAGCGACCTGGGTGGTGCTGATCGAGCTATGCACCGTCAGGTGCATCGTATCGTTTCGCAAAGGAGCCGGGCCCGCCATCGGGTTCTGAGGCGATTGGGCCGAAATCAGGGTGGTCGAGGCGGCGCACAGTGCCGCGAGCAGCAGGCTTCTCACGGTGCAAAGATACCCCACCTGATAAGATCTCCGGCAACCCAATGTCAGTGCGGCCGCCTACCAGGATCCTCGTCGCCGAAGACGATCCGGACATCGGCAACCTGCTCGACCATTACCTGAAAAAGGCGGGGTTCCTGCCCACGGTGGTGGCCTCTGGCCGCGACGTGATGCCGCACATCAAGCGCGACCTGCCTGACCTGGTGGTGCTGGACCTGATGTTGCCGGGCCTCGATGGCCTCGAGGTCTGCCGCGCCATTCGCGCCGATGTAAACAGCTCGGCGATTCCGATCATCATGCTGACGGCCAAGGGCGAAGAATCCGATCGCATCGTCGGGCTCGAGCTTGGCGCCGACGATTACATCACCAAACCGTTCAGCCCCAATGAGGTGGTGGCGCGGGTGCGCGCGCTGCTGCGCCGCGCCCATCGTCCGGCGCCGACGGACAACCGCATGACCTACGGCGCGTTGACGGTCGACGTCGATCGCCACATCGTCAAGGTGCACGGCGAGGAAGTGAAGCTGACAGCAAAGGAGTTTCTTCTGCTGCAGTACCTGATGCAGCATCGCGGCCGCGTCCTGTCGCGCGACCTGTTGCTCTCCGACGTCTGGAGCTACTCCTACACCGGCGGCACGCGCACGGTTGACGTGCACGTGCGACGGTTGCGGGAGA
>DASVFC010000170.1:0-2923 GCA_036380235.1 Vicinamibacterales bacterium | reverse complement strand
CGGGCCGGTACTGGACAGTGCACGACAGATGCGTGCAGGTCCCCGCGAACGCACGCAGTTCGCCGGCCGACGTGCGCACGACGATTACCGGCTGCGTGCCGAAGGGAACGATCTTGCCGGAGTTTAGCGGGATGTCCGCGGCCTTGCCGGCGCTGACCGACGGCGGCGCCGCTTCGGCCACGTCCGGCGGCACCAGATAGCGCGAGAGCGGATACACCACGGCGCCGACGACGCCGGCGAGCCAGCCGCCCAACAGCCAGTCGAGGAAATCGCGGCGGCTGTTCATCGCTGCTATTTCTTCAGCGTCTGCAGATACGCGACCAGTGCATCGACGTCGGCCGCCGGCAGCGACGCGAATGATTTCATCGGCGGCTTGCGGGTCGCGTTGTGCTTCTTTGCCATCTCCGCCGGGCTCGTGATCCACAATTTGAGCTCGGCCGCCGAGTACTTCGAGCCGACGCCCTCGAGCGGACCCTTGGCGTTGCCCTTACCGCCCACCGAGTGGCAAAGCGAACACTTGTTCTTCTGGTACAGCTCTTCGCCCTGCGCCCAGCCGGAGCCCGGAGTCATGAGAAGCACGCCGAGCGACGCGATCGCCAGCCGAGTCATGAGAACCTCCTCAGGTTAGAACCGCACGAGCGCCCTCACGAAGAACGTGTTGCCGTCGTACGGCCGATTGCCATAGCCGGTCATCAGCCCGCCGAGCCAGTCGATGCGCGGCACGCCGGTGGCGTCGCTGAAGCCAACCGGTCCGTTCGAGTCGATGGTGTTCCAGTCCTCGATGTCGAGTTGTTCCCACCAGTAACCGACGCCGAGACCGACTTTTTCGGTGAAGAAGTACTTCAGGTCGATCGTGAACCGGTTCCACTCGTTGACGATGTTGGGCAGCGGGATGAATTGCCCTGCTGCCTGCAAGGCGGGAATGCGCGGCCCGCCGTAGTTGAAGGCGTTGTCGGAATCGTTCATCTCGTAGCTGAAGCGCACGTCGGCCTTGGATTGCGCCAGCCCCACCAGGTCCAGATAGGTCATGAACGTGTTGACGACCTCGTTGTTGTCGAGCGTCCAGTTGCGGTTCGGATCGGTCCACGACGGATCCGGCGGCGGGTTGGCGTTGCGCGATTTCTGCAGCGCGCTGAACTCGTCGCGCCCGTAGCTGAGGCCGAACGACACGGTGTCATTTGGGTTGATGTCGATGCCTCCGACGATGCCCTCGATGTCCTGAGACTGGAGGCCGAAGAACTCGCGCCCGGCGGGGATTGACTCGTCGCCGAAGAATTCGTCGCGCGTGGTCGTGTACTGGACGTAGACGCCGGCCATCGGCACCGGGTTGACGCTGAAGACCACCGATGCCTTGTTGCGATCGCGGTCGGCCTCGTCGTAGTAGCGAAGGCCCGGCTGCGTGCCCGCCGGACCGGTCTCGTAATCCACGCCGCTGATGATGTAACCGTCGCCGCGGCGCTGGGCGGCGTCGTACATGACGCGGACATTGGCCCGATCACCAAGCGTGGCATCGTAAGCAAGACGGAACATGTGCTCACCCACTTCGCTGAAGCCGCGGCCTTCGCGGTCGTAGGCCTCGTGGGCGTAACCGAACTTCAGCGATCCGGCGCTGCGCAGGTTGAACGTGCCCGACGCGTCGAAGTTCTTGCGGGTGATCTGAAAGTACTCTGAGAGACCCTCAACGTGCGGCGTCAACGGATCGTCGCCCAACTCCTCGGGCACCCCGTCGAACCGCACGTACTCGCGGCCGTCGAAATGCGGCGTGTTGTTGTTGTGATCGTTGTATCGGTAGCGCGCCGCCAGGGTGAAGTACGGAGTGACGCGGCTATTCAAGGTGAACTGCGCGTTGAGCGCGTTGACCGACGCCTCTGCCGATGCCCGCGGCAATTGGCGCAGGCCGTGGAACGTATCCAACACCAGGTTGTTGTTGATCGACGTGTTGAGGCTCCACGGCAGCAGCGACTCATTCTGGCGCATATAGGTCAGCGTCACGTTGCCGTTGACCGTGGTCCGCGGCAGCACTTTCAACATGCCGGTGGCGCCCCCCGAGTTGAGGATGTTGCTGGGCCAGAGCGCCGCCTGCCCGAAGGCGGGGCCATTGCCGTTGGTGTAGGCGCTTGGGTCGTACGGCCCGTTCGGCGGCACGAGGCCGTTGTTGAAGTCGGTGGCGCGGATCGGGTTGTCCCACGTCAGCGTCTGCACGCTGTTCTCGAAGAAGCTGCCCCAGTAATCGAGACGGAACATGCCTTTCGGGCTTACCCACTCGGTGTTCAACTTCAGCTCGTTGTTGCGGTGATCAATCGGCGCCGGCAGCTGGTTGGCGTTGTTGAACGCGAACGACGCCGCCCAGGGCATCTCGCCCTTCCGTCCGGTAGAGGTGAAGTCGGAGCTAATCGCGAGTGCGTTCGAGGCGCGATAGGTCAACGACACGGCGGTGATGCCCCGCAGCACCGACATGTCATCGGGCCTGAGCAGGTTGTTGTAACTCGAGCGGTTCGCCTTTGCCTGCGCCGAGGTGGTAGCGTTGCACGTCGTCGGGCCGAGACCTGGCGCGCACGGCACACCGACGGCGGTCCCGTCGGCGGCGGCGTTGGTCGGACCCTGTATGGACGCGCGAGTCGCGGCATCGAGCGTCAGCCTGCCGCGCCCGTCACTGTTCCAGATCAGCGGCGCATCGTAGTACCAGTTCAACGGGATGCCCGAATATGAGCCGCTGAGGCTGACCCTCGCGTTGTGGTATTCGACGCCGTAAAACTGGTCGCGGTAACCCGCGTTGGCAAAGCTCAGGTTGGCGCGGTACTGATCGGTGCTCCGTCCCATATTGAAGAACGTCGCAGCACCGTCGCGCGTATCGCGGAATCGCTCGTAACGTGCCTCGTCGCCGTCGACGCTGCTGCCGCGGAAGCCGACGTCGAACAGGCCG
>DASVFC010000169.1:0-2424 GCA_036380235.1 Vicinamibacterales bacterium | reverse complement strand
ATCTTCTTCAGGAACTCGCGCCGGCTGTCGTCGCGGCCAAGGTCGTGCTCGGCCGCGGCGCGATCGAGCAGGAATTCCAGGTACGGCCGCGAACGCTTGAGCTGGGTGACGAACGCATCGCGCCCCTGCTTCTGGATGAACGTGTCGGGATCTTCACCTCCCGGCAATTGCACTACGTTCACGTCGAAGCCTTCGCTTACGAGCAGCTCCGAGCTGCGCTCCGCCGCTGTTTGCCCGGCGCGGTCGGGGTCGTAGCAGAGCACCGCCTTGGCGGCGAACCGGCGCAATACCTGCGCCTGTTGGGATGTCAGCGCGGTGCCGCAGGTGGCGACCACCGGGAAGCCGCCGGCCTGGTGCACCTGCGCGAAATCGAAATACCCCTCGACGATCAGCGCGAAGTTGCCTTTGCGCAGGTGACCCTTGGTCAGGTTGAGGCCGTAGAGCGTGCGGCTCTTCGTGTAGATCGGCGTTTCCGGCGAGTTCAGGTACTTCGGCACTTGATCGGCATCGAGCGCGCGGCCGCCGAACGCGATGACCGTACCCGTGTCGCGCGCAATCGGGATCATCAGACGATTGCGAAACCGATCGACCTCGCTGCCATCGTCACGCCGCGTCACCAGGCCGCTCGTCACCAGCTGGAGCGGTGAGAAACCGGCCTTCAACAATCGCTGGCGCAACGCGTCGCGCGTTGGTGGGGCGTAGCCGATCTGCAGCTGATCGACGATGTCCTGTTTGAGGCCGCGGTCTTGCGCGAGGTAGTCCCGAATCTTCGCGCCGGCCGGCGCGGCAAGCTCCTCGCGAAAATACGCGAGCGCCACTTCGTGGATCTTGATGAGCGCCTCGCGCTCCGCCGCGCTTTCGCGGTGATCGCCGCTGCCTTCCGTTTCGGGGATCGGAATGCCGAAGCGCGCCGCGAGGTGCCGTACCGCGTCCTGGAATCCGACCTTCTCCTGCAGCTCGACGAACTTGAATACGTCGCCGCCGGCATTGCAGCCGAAGCAATGAAAGAAGCCGCGCTCGCGATGCACGGTGAATGACGGTGTCTTCTCGCCATGGAAGGGACACAGCCCCTTATAGGAGTTACCCGCTTTGCGCAGCGACACCGAGTCCGAGATAACGGTGACTATGTCTGCCGCCGCCCGTACTTCGTCAATAAAGGTTTGCGGGAACTTCAAGGGAGGCTCGAATACTCATCATGGCATACGATCCCGTGGCGTGCTTCCCCCGCGTTTGATCCTTCTACTGGCGCTCATCGCGGTCTGGTGGCCGTCACGCCTGTCCGGGATCTTCGACGGCGCGCCCCTGGATTCGGCGTCCGGCGCGGCCATTCTCGGCCTGTTGTTGCCGCTTTTACTCTGGTTGAACCCGCCGGTGGCGCGCGATCGCCGGGCCCAGGTGATCGTCATCGCGCTGCTGGCCTGGAAACTTTTTTCGTCCGCGGCGCTGGTGCAGGACGGTCTGTGCGTGCGGGTGACGGCGCCAGGCCAGGACGGGGCCGTCAAGAACTGGGACGTGCGCACCGACTGGCGCAGCCCGAATCCGGAGTGCAGTGCGATTGCCGACGGTCCGTTTCTCGAAGAGCGGCAATTGCCCATCTGGCTGCCATTCAGCTTCCCGGAAGGCGCGCCGCAGGACGTCGTTGCACAACTGCAGATGAGCGGGACCATCACGGTTGAGGAGCCGGGCACGCTGCGCCTGTGGTTGGCGCCAACCGTGGATGCAGCGCTGATGATCGATGGGCGGCCGGCAAATATCGAGGCCGAAGCGGTCACCGCCGGCACCCATCAGCTCTCGATCGACGCCGTGTTGCGCGATCGCAACTGGATCATCGCGCCACTCTGGAACGGCAACAATCTTTACACCAGCGCGATCACGACGGTCACCGCGCCTTCGACGTTGGATCTGATCGTCCGGCCATGGGGCGGATGGATCGCATTTGCGCTGGTGACCGCGTTGCTGTTGGTCGCGCTGTCGCACACCGTGGCGCAGGTCCGCGACTGGCAGATGCTGGCGTGGATGTTCGGGTCAGCCATTGCAGCCGCGATGATTCCGGCGCTCGTACCCGAACGGCGATGGCATTACGCCCTGTTGTTTCTGCTGGCAGTGTGCATCATCCGCGTGCCAACAGCGCTGCAGGGTCTGCGCGGCGTCATCTTCCTGTTCGGCCCGGCCTGGCTGGCCTTGAACGTGGTCGACACCTATAACGACCAGGGCTTCGGGCGAATGGACTTCATCACGCCAGGCAACGACTGGTGGGCGTTTCAGCTTTATGCCTATCGCATCTACATGGAAGGCTTCTGGCTGCAGGGCGGCGAGCTGGCGTTTTGGTACCAGCCTTTCTATCGCTGGATTGCCGGCGCCGTGCACCTGCTATTCGGCCAGTCGCACGTGGGCGAGAACTACTGGGACGCGCTCGGCGTGCTG
>DASVFC010000168.1:0-2337 GCA_036380235.1 Vicinamibacterales bacterium | reverse complement strand
ACCGCCTGCACGTCGAGGCGAATCTTGCCGGAGACGATCCTGGAGACGTCGAGCACGTCTTCGACGATCTGCGTCAACCAGCGCGAATTGCGTTCGACGGTTTCGATGGCGCGATCGAACTGTTCGCCATTGAGCATGCCGCCGCGCAGCAGCCGAGAGTAACCGAGGATGGCGTTGAGCGGTGTGCGCAGCTCGTGCGAGAGGACGGCGAGAAAGTCGTCCTTCATCCGGTTGGCCTCGTGCGCCTCGGCATACAATCGCGCGTTCTCCAGCGCGACCGATGCCCACGAAGCTGTTCCTACAGCGAGGCGCTCGTGCTGCTCGGTGAACATGCCGACCTGCGAGTGACCGAAGAAGAGGCCGCCGATGACGTGACCGTCGAGACCTTTAACCGGCACGGCCAGGTAACTGCGCACGGGTAGATGTCCCGGCGGCATGCCGTAGTATGGCGCGCTCTTGCCGTACCGGGGATCGGCCAGCACATCGTCGAGACGGATCGGTGCCTCACCGCGGAAGGTGGGCGCGAACACTGCCGTCGCGCGCGGATGCGGAAACGATGCAAACGCGTCGCGCGGCGCGCCGGAGAGCGCGTACAGCATGTAGGCATCGCCGGTGCGTTGGTCGCGAACGTTGTAGAAAAAGGCGCCGAATTCCGCGCGGGTCAACTCGGTGGCGGTGTCGGTGACCTTCTGGACGATCGATTCACGGTCCAGCGTCGACGCCACGACCGCGCCGACGTCGCTGAGCTTTTGCGTGTTGCTCGCGTGCTCGCGCGCCGCCGCTTCGAGGCGGGTGCGGTCGGTGACGTCGCGCGCAATCTTCGAGGCGCCGATGATGTTGCCGGCCTCATCCTTGATCGGCGAGACCGTCAACGACACCGCGATCAGGGTGCCGTCCTTGCGCTGGCGAATGGTTTCGTAGTGATCGACCTTCTGCCCGGCGCGGATGCGCGTCAGCACCATGTCTTCCTCGCTCTGCAGGTGCGCGGGGATGATCATGCGGATCGACTGGCCGATCGCTTCGTCCGCGGAGTAGCCGAAGATGCGCTCGGCGCCGGGGTTCCAAGAGGTGATGATCGAGTTCAGGTCCTTGCTGACAATCGCGTCATCCGAGGATTCGACGACCTTCGCCAGGTGGCGGGCGGTGATGTCGTTGACATGCGGCACGCAGGTTTAAGGATACCCCGAGCGTGCTCACACAAAGCTCAGCCGCTGAACCGCTCGGCACCGGCGGCATGGGTCGTTCTACCAGGGAGGAAGAGTCTGGTGGAGGTATTCCTTCACGAACGGATCGGTCGATGAGAACAACTCGGCGGCGCTGGCCTGCACGTGGATGCGCCCGTTGTGCAGCAGCATGAACTCGAACTGTTCGGCGCGCTTCGGATCGGCGTCGACGATCTCGACCTTGCCGTCCCTGCGAATCGCTTCATGCGTCGCCACGTAATACGCATCGCGAATCTGGTGCGTGACCAGGAGCGACGTCACCTGTTCCAGATCTCGTAGCTTAATGATTTCGTCGTCCACGGTCATGGCGATCAGCGGATCGAGGCCGGTGATCGGATCGTCGAACAACATCAGGCTCGGCTTGGAAGCCATGCCGCGGGCGATACCGACGCGGCGCCGCTGGCCACCTGACAGCTGCGATGGCATGCGGTCGGCAAAGTCGGTCAAGCCGACGAAGCCGAGCACTTCTGCGACGCGCGCGTCGATCTGCTCGTCGGGCATCCGCTCTTCCATCAATCGGAACGCGACATTCTCGGCCACGGTCAACGAATCGAACAGCGCGTTCTCCTGGAACGCCATGCCGATGTCGGCGCGCATCTTGAGAAGGTCGGCCTCCGACATGGAGTGAACGTGATGGCCGTTGACAATGATCTCGCCGGCATCGGGGCGCAGCAATCCCAGGATCAGCTTCAGGATCACCGATTTGCCCGAACCGCTGGGACCGAGCATGATGCGCATCGCGCCGGACGGGATTTCGAAGCTGAGATCGTGCAGCACCACGTGATCGTCGAACGCCATCGAGACGCGATTGAACACGACGGCGAGTTCGGATACGGCGGTGGTGCCGCGTCCAGGCGACGCGGCCTTCGGCAAGACCATCTCCTGTTATCTTATCGAACTGTGCCAACCATCACCGCGGCGATCACGCGCGAAGCCATCGCGCAGACGCACGCGCGGATCGCGCCGCACATCCGGCAAACACCGGTGCTGCACACGGATGCGGCCACGCTC
The DNA here is from genome assembly GCA_036380235.1 of Vicinamibacterales bacterium. GTDB lineage: Bacteria > Acidobacteriota > Vicinamibacteria > Vicinamibacterales > UBA2999 > 12-FULL-67-14b. The sequence continues at coordinate 103 of DASVFC010000168.1, read as the reverse complement.
GGTGGACCGCACGTGCCGTTGACGTTGAAGCTCGAGCTGCTGCAGCACTCGGGATCCTTCAAGGCGCGCGGCGCCTTCGCCCACCTGACGCTGCGCGCGCTGC
>DASVFC010000167.1:0-4713 GCA_036380235.1 Vicinamibacterales bacterium | reverse complement strand
CCCGACAAGATCATGGTCGGCGAAATCCGCGACCCCGAAACGGCGCAGATCGCGATTCAGTCGGCGCTGACGGGCCATCTCGTATTCACTACGGTGCACGCGAACAACGTCATCGACGTGCTGGGGCGCTTCCTGAACATGGGCGTCGAGCCGTACCAGTTCATCTCGGCGTTGAACTGCGTCATGGCGCAGCGGCTGGTCCGCAAGATTTGTGAGTCGTGCCGGCATCCGGTGACGCTCGACGCCGCGGCGATTGCCGAATCGGCAATCGACCCGGGGCTGCTCGCCGGCCGCACGCTGTATGAGGGCACTGGCTGCATCGAGTGCGGCGGCACCGGGTTCAAGGGCCGCATGGCGATCTGCGAACTGCTCGACCTGACCGATCACATCCGCGAAATCATCCTCGACCGCCGGCCGATCTCGGAGGTCAAGCGCGCGGCGCGCGAGCAAGGCATGCGGCTGCTGCGCGAGTCGGCGGTGGAGCGGGTGCTCGCCGGGCTGACGACGTTGCGTGAGATCAACAAGGTGACCTTCGTCGAATGAGCATCCTCGACCTGTTGCAGAGCGCGCCACCCGACGTCGCCGTTGAGATCGATCGCACCCATGTCTCCGCCGCGCGCTTGACCGTGCGCGGCAACCAGGCGGTGATCAGCGGCCACGCGTCGGAAGCATTGCCCCAGGGCGCTGTCGTGCCCGGCCTGCTGGCGCCGAACATGCCCGACGTGCCGATGGTGGCGGGAGCGATCCGCAAGGTGGTGAGTGAACTTGGCGGCAGCAAGCCGGCGCGCGTGGCGCTGGTGTTGCCCGACACGGTTGCGAAGGTATCGCTGCTGAAGCTCGAGAAGGTCCCACCCAAGGCCGCCGATCTGCAGGAGATCGTGAAGTGGCAGGTGCGCAAGACGGCGCCGTTCCCAATGGAGTCTGCGGTGCTGAGCGTCTCGCCGGGCGCGTTCACCGCCGACGGCGCCAGCGAGTTCGTCGTCAGCGTGGCCCGGGCAGAGGTCATTCATCAGTACGAACAAGCGTGCGTCATGGCGGGCTTGCATGCAGGGCTGATCGATCTCTCGACGTTCAGCGTGATCAATGGCGTGCTGGCCGGCCCGGCGCCGCCAGCCGGGGACTGGCTGCTCGTCCACGTCACCGACAGCTACCTGACACTCGCGGTGATTCGCAACCACGGCCTGCTGTTCTTCCGCAACCGCAGTGAAGAAGGGGAGGGGACGCTCGCCGACATGATTCACCAGACGGCGATGTATTACGAAGATCGCCTGCACGGCGCGGGCTTTGCGCGCGTGCTGATCGCCGGCGCGGCACGGCTGCCGAGCGGGGCCGAAAGCGTGCGGCGCGATCTCGAGCAGCGCCTGCGCATCGGCGTGGAAGCTGTGGATCCGCGCAGCGCCGCGGCGCTGCAGGATCGCATCGCCGCCTCGCCGGAGCTGCTCGATGTGCTGGCGCCGCTGGTGGGCATGCTGTTGCGCGAACGGAAGGCCGCGCCGCGCGGCGACGCTGCGTCGACGAATCGCAGCGCAACAGTCGGCGCGGAGGTACGGTAATGCTGCGCACCAACCTGTCGACGCGTCCTTTTTACAACGACCGAGGCGTCCGCGCCGGCCTCGCGGTGCTCGCGTTGATCGCACTCGGGCTGACGATCTTCAACGCCATCGAAATCCTGCGCCTCGAACGCGCCGGCCGGGAAGCGCGCCAGCTGATCGCGCAGAATGCCGCGCAGGCGCGCGACGCGCGTGAGAAGGCGCGCGTCATCCGCCAGTCGATCAACCAATCGGCGCTGCAGGCGGTGCAGGTGTCGGCCCGCGACGCCAACGCGCTGATCGACCGGCGCGCGTTTTCGTGGACCGGTCTCCTGAACTACTTCCAGCAGACATTGCCGGCCGACGTGCGCATCGCCAGCGTGGCGCCGCAGATCGACACCGACGGGCGGATGCTGGTGGCGATCCAGGTGTTTGCCCGCCGCGCCGAAGACCTGAGCGAGTTTGCCGACGCGCTGGAAACTACCGGGGCCTTCACCAACGTGCTCGCCCTGCAGCAGAGTGTCGAGGAAGACGGCACCTGGCGCGCGGGTCTGCAAGCCTATTACGCGCCACCGCCGACGGCGGCGAATCAAGCTGTACCCGCGGCCACGGCGTCTGAACCTGGCAAGGTCACCGCGAACGGAGTCGAGGGGCGATGAAAGCGCTCTTCACCTTTGGAGGCGAGGTGCCGTGGTCGCGCGTGATTCGCGATCACCGCGGCTGGCTGATGCCGGTGGGCATCGTGCTGGCGATCAACGTCGTGGTCCTGCTGGCGGTGGTGATGCCCATGCGGCGCGCCGCCGAGTCGGGTACATCGCAGGCCGCCGAGTCCTCGGCGGCGTTGAACGCGGCGCTGGCCGACCTGCGTAACGCCGAAGCGACGCGCGACGGCCAATCACAGGCGTCGAAGGACCTCGAGCGCTTTTACAACGAGGTGCTGCCCGCCAACTTCGCGGTGGCGCGCCGCATGACGCAATTGAAGCTGGCACAGATGGCGCGCGCGCATGATGTGCAATTCGACCGCGGCACGACCTCGCAGGAGCAGCTGCGCGATTCACCACTCGAACGACTGAATGTGAGTTGCAGCCTATCGGGCGAATGGGATGATATTCGTCAGCTCATTCACGCGATCGAGACCGGACCGGACTTTCTCGTGATCGACAATGTCGCGCTCACCGAGGGCGAGAACGCCTCGGCGCCGTTGTCGCTCGAATTGGAACTGTCGACGTATTTTCGGGTGAACGGCAATGTTCGGTGATCGACGGCGGCTCCTGATGAGCGGAGGCGCAATCGCGTTGCTGGTGGTGGTGTTTTGGTCGCTGCGACCGGCCTCGCCGGCGCCGTCCGCTGCCACACCCGCCGCGGCCAGGCCGCAGGCCGGACAGCCGGCTGCGACAGCGCCGGCGCCCGTACCGCCGGTGAAGCTGGACTCGCTGGCCGCCGACCGCGATGCACCTGGCGATACGAACCGAAATCCGTTTCGGTATCAGCCGAAAGTCGCGCCGCCGCCGCCGCGACAGGTAGTCGAGGCGCCGCCGGCGGCGACGAGCGAGCCGCCGAAGCCGGCCGTGCCAGCGGGGCCGCCCCCGCCGCCGCCGATCCCGTTGAAGTTCATCGGGTTGCTCGAGCGCGCTAACGGGGTGAAGTGGGCCGTGTTGAGCGACGGTAAGAACGTCATGCACGGGCGCGAAGGCGATATTGTCGAAGGTCGGTACCGCATCGTGAAGATCGGCACGGAATCGATTGAACTGACGCACGTCGACGGCCGCGGTCGGCAGGTCGTGCGGCTGACGGGGCAGTAAATCGCGAATGCAGAATGCGAATCGCAGAATGCAGAATGCACAAGGCGGGATGCACAGAATTCTGATAACCGTTGTGGTGGCGGCGCTGGTTGCGATCACGGCCGCGGGCTGCGCGACGGGGCGGAACTTTGCTCGCGGTGAAGCCGCCGGCCGGGCCGGCGACTGGGAAGCCGCGGTCGGGTTCTACCGCCAGGCGCTCGACGACGATCCCGATCGTCCTGACTACAAGATCGCGCTCGAGCGCGCCATGCTGGCAACCTCGGCGATGTATGTCGAACGCGGCCGCCAGTTCGAGGAAACCAACCAGCTTGAAGAAGCGTTGCGCGCGTATCGCAAGGCGCAGGAATTCGAGCCGTCGAATCGCCAGCTCGCCGCCAAGGCGGCGCAGGTGGAGCGCACCCTGCGCGATCGCGTGGAAGCGGCGACGCCGCGCCCCGACATCGAGCGGCTGCGCCAGCAGGCGGCGCAGCGCACCGTCGAGCCGATTCTCAGCCCGACCAACCCGGAACCGCTGATCGTCAACTTCGTCAACACCAGCCTGCGAGACATCCTCAACTTCATCGGCAACTACACCGGTATCAACGTCACGTTCGATCGCGATTTCCAGGATCGAGCGATCACGCTCAAGCTCGAAGGCCTGTCGCTCGAGCAGGCGCTGCAGCAGATCATGATCGCCAACCAGCTGTTCTATCGCGTGCTCAACGAGCGCACGATCATCGTCGCCGCCGACAGCACGCAGAAACGGCAGCAGTACGAAGAGCAGGTGATTCGGACGTTCTTCATCTCGCACGCCGACGCCTCGGAATTGAACCAGATGCTGATCGCGCTGGTGCGCGTCGCCGGCATGCCGATTCAGCCGCAGACCCAGTTCAACAAGACCGCCAACACCATCACCGCGCGGGCCACCGCGCCGGTGATGCAGATCATCGAGAAGGTGATCGAAGCCAACGACAAGCCGCGCGCCGAGGTGGTGGTGGACGTGCAGATTCTCGAGGTCAGCCGCGAGCGCGCCAAGCGCTACGGCCTCGACCTCGGCACCTACTCGATGTCGCTGGCGTTCTCGCCGGAGTCGGCGCCGGGCGAGGGCGCCAAGCCGATCAACCTCAATACCGTGTCGCAAGGCGTGAGCACGAACGATTTTTACTTCTCCGTGCCGAGCGCGGTGGTGCGGTTCCTGGAAAGCGATTCGCAGACCAAGGTGCTCGCCAAGCCGAATCTGCGCGGCACCGAAGGGCAGAAGCTGTCGCTGAACCTTGGCGAGGACGTGCCGGTGCCGAGCACCACGTTCACGCCGATCGCCGGCGGCGGGGCGGCGTCGCAGCCGCTCACGTCGTTCGCGTATCGAACGGTCGGTGTCATCGTCGAGATGACGCCACGGGTCA
>DASVFC010000166.1:0-3365 GCA_036380235.1 Vicinamibacterales bacterium | reverse complement strand
CTGCTCATGCGAACGCGGATCATGCTCGATCGATTGCATGAGTCGTTGTACTGAGGAGCGACCCCCTCAAGCATCACCCTCCCCTCAAGCATCCCGTTCCCCCTCAAGCATCCCCTCCCCCTCAAGCTTCAGCTTCCCCCTCAAGCTTCAGCTCCCCTCAAGCCTCAGCCCCTCCACCTCATCGCGTGACTTCCCTCATTTGCGTCACATCTTCCCGATTGCACAATCGAGATGAAGGAGCGAGTGAATGGCTAAGTACGGAAAGTCGGCTTCGAAGAATGTCGAACGGACGATGCGGCGCCGCAAGCGGGGGACGTTGAGGAGCAGCTCCGGTCAGAAAGTCACGAGCCGGAAGCAGGCGATCGCGATCGGCTTGAGTGAGGCGCGGGCGAAAGGCGCGAAGGTGCCGCGGAAGCGCGGCGCTAAGAAAGGCGGCGCGAAGAAGAGCGGCGCCAAGAGGAGCGGCGCGCGCACGCGTGGCGGCCGTAAGGCAGCCAAGAAGCGCTAGCGCGCGTACTGACGGATGCGCGCCTCGACCCGGTCGATGACCTCGTCCGGCGTCGAGGTGCCCGCCGTCAGCCCCACGACCGCGGCATCTTCCAGCCACGCGGGATCGAGATCGTCGGCGGTCTCTACGTGATGCACGCGGCGGCAAACACGCGAGCAGGTCCGGACCAGCTCGCGCGTGTTGTTGCTCGCCTGACCGCCGACCACAATCACCACGTCGGCCTGGCGCGCCACGTCAATCGCCGCCGACTGCCGTTGCTTGGTCGGCTTGCAAACGGTATCGACGAACCGTACCTCCGAATCAGGGAACCGCGCGCGGATCGCGTCAACGATCTGCCGCACCTTCTCCACCGGTTGAGTCGTCTGCGCGGCAATGCCGATGCGCGGCTGCCATGCTATTGCCTTCACGTCGGCGTCATCGAGCACCACGTCGAAGGCATCGAGATCGCCGGTCAAGCCGCGCACTTCGACGTGATGCCGCTGGCCGACGATCACCACGTGATAGCCGTCGCGCGCCAGCGCCATCACCGCGCGATGCGCGACCTCGACGAGCGGGCACGTCGCCTCCACCACGTTCAGACCCAGGCGCCGCGTCTCTGCCAGCGCGCGCTGCGACGTGCCGTGGGCAGTGATCATTACGGTGGGCGTGCGGACCGCGGCCAGATTCTGCGCCACGGCAACGCCCCTGGCCTCGAGCGCGCCCAGCACGGTGGGGTTGTGAACGAGGTCGCCGAGAATGGTCAGCGGCCCGGCGCCGGCATGCTCCTCTGCCAGCGCGATGGCGTCGCGGACGCCGAAGCACATGCCGAGATGCGCCGCCTTCAGGATTCTCATACTTTGCATTACAAAGTATACTGTAGATCAAATGCGGTCAAGCTCGGCCCATTCTTCGTGGCGTAAAGTAGGGTGATGCGCGGCGCGCCCGTCGCCTCCGAATCGTTCGAACGCCATCGTGCCGCCGTGCGCCTCAGGCTCGATGGGTCGGATCACGTGCGTGCAGGTCCGGACAGCATCAGCTGGCAGGTAAATCGCGAAATCGTCGCCGTCGCCGGGTGGGGCCGCGCCATTCTGATGCAGTTGGTCCACCCGTCGGTTTCTGCCGGCGTCCACGATCACACGACGTTTCGCGGCAGCCTGTGGTCCGGCTTCCGCCGCCTGCATTCCACGATCGGCGCCATGCTCGCCATCACCTTCGGGGACACCGAGCAGATGATCGCCGCCGCCGCGGGCATCAACGCCATTCACGATCGCGTGCGCGGCCGCGTCGCCGGCAGCGCGCAGGACACCTACTCGGCTCACGATCCTGACCTGCAGCGATGGGTGCACGCCACGTTGTTGCAATCGATCCCGATGACCTACGACCTGTTGGTGCGGCCGCTCACTCCTGGAGAGCGCGACCGTTACTGCGCTGAAACCACGATCATGGAGCCGCTGCTAGGGATGCCGCGAGGCTGGTTGCCGCGCACGTCGGCGGAACTCGACGGCTACATCGAGGAGATGCTGAGCAGCGGCCGGCTGGTGGTGACAGACAGCAGCCGGGCACTCGCGCGAGCTGTGCTCTATCCGCCGCAGTGGCAACTGGCGTGGCCGGCATTTCGCGCCATGGCCTTGCTCAGCATCGGCACGCTGCCGCCCTCGCTTCGCGACGCTTACGGTTTCCCGTGGCGCGAACGCGACGCGCGCGCCATGATGCGCTGGACGTGGCTGCTCCGCACGTCGTTGCGCCGGTTGCCGTCATTCGCGCGTCACTGGCCGGTTGCGAGACGCGCGGCTCGCACGTGGCGCTACCAGGGCATTGGCTCGGACCTTCAGGCGCAACTCGTCGCACCATCGAGGTGAACGCCGCTCGCGGCGGTGTTTGAGACGTTGGCGCGCCGCATGCATCGATCGCCGCGGAGGATCTCAACGGGGCGGCATCGTCGGGACACCGTTACAGTACGGGCTAAGCGATCGCTTGAACGTGGAGGCCGGCGCCGGCGTCGGATTCTGGATATCAGTTCCAATGAGCGATCTGCCAGGCGCCGCTACTGCATTGAATCGCGCACGCTCTGCAGCACCCGATCCATCTCGGTGACGCGGATGAAGCCGAGCCGCGGATACTCCATGTCGCTGATCACATACAGGGTCAACGAGAACAGGAACGCAAACGTCAGCGGGTGGAGCCAGTGGCGCGGCGCGCTGCCGAGGTCATAGCCGACCAGCACCGAACATACCAGCGCCAGGCCTCCCAACATGATCCACACCACCGCCGGCGGGTGCACCTGCGTCGCCGCCGTGCGCGTGGTGACGATGTCGAACATGTTGTTCAGCGACGGGACCAGCACCGCCGGCAGCATGGGATTCGTCGCAACGTTGATCGCGGCCACCGCCATGCTCCAGATCTCCACTTGTTGCTCGGCGGTTTGCTGCAGCAGCTCGTTGATGCGCCGCGCATCGGGGACAGCACGGTAGGTGGCGACGCGCGTGTCGACGTATTGTCGGAACCGGTTGCGCAGCGGTTCCTGGGCGGCCTCAGGCAGGAGCGCGATCCGCAGGTAGGCGGTGCCAATGTGGTTGGCTTCGTCCACGACGAGATCGCGGCGGTGGTCGAAGCGGGTCGCGGCACCGGAGAAGGTGAACGCGATTATCAGCCCCATCAGGCCGAACACCGCGGCCTGCACCGCACCGAAGCTTGCGAGCTCGCCGTCCGCCAGTTCGCGATGCTTGACGCGCAGACGCCGGCCTACTTCCATGGCCAGCAGCATGCTTCCGAACAGCAGCAGCCACACCAGCGGTGCGAGGGTCCAGTTGAGACTACCGTTGATCACAGGTGATGAGCGTGCTGAATACTGGCGCCGGCGAACAATGCAATTTCGGAG
>DASVFC010000165.1:0-4176 GCA_036380235.1 Vicinamibacterales bacterium | reverse complement strand
CGGCGGCATCGTCGTGCCGCTGCCGCAGGAATTCGATGCGCTGGAGCAGCGCCTCGGTTATCGGTTCCGCGACCGTGGGCTGCTCGAGCACGCGCTGACGCACAGGTCGAAGGCGCACGAAGACCCCAGCGGCGGCGTTGTCGACAACGAGTCGCTGGAATTCCTCGGCGACGCGGTCCTCGGTCTGGTGGTCGCCGAGGCCCTGTTCCGATCGTTTCCAAATTACTCGGAAGGACAGAAGTCGAAGATCAAGGCCAACCTGGTCTCGACCGCATCGCTGGCGGAGATGGCGGAGCAACTCGGCCTGGGGGAGCACATGATTCTCGGCCGCGGCGAAGAAAAGACCGGCGGCCGGCGCAAGCAGGCGCTGCTTGCCGACACGTGTGAGGCGTTGATTGCCGCGATCTATCTCGACGGCGGCCTCGAGCCGGCGCAGAAGTTCCTGTCGCGGGAGTTCGCCGGCGCCATCGAGCAGGCACGCGCGCCGGAATACTTCGGCCGCGATCACAAGTCACGATTGCAGGAGCGGCTGCAGGCGCTGGGCCGCCCACTGCCGATCTACAAGATTGCCGGCGAAATCGGGCCTGACCACCGCAAACTCTTCCACGTGGAAGTGGTCGTGGGCGATGATGTATTAGCGCAGGGCGTCGGGCGTACCAAGAAGGAAGCCGAACAAGAAGGCGCTCGCCTCGCGCTGGCAGCGCTCGGCAGTTAACAGTTTAAGGTCGAACGTTTAAAAGGGAAGTTCACCGCTCAAAGTCGAAGTTCCTATGTGCAGAAATATCAAAACCTTGTTCAACTTCGATCCGCCGGCGACCGATGAAGAAGTGCGCGCGGCATCGTTACAGTTCGTGCGCAAGTTGAGCGGCTTCACCGCGCCGTCGAAGGCGAACGAACAGGTCTTCAACCAGGCGATAGACGACGTGGCGAAGATTGCGCGACGGCTGGTGGACGAACTGGCGACGAATGCGCCGCCGAAGAACCGCGAGGAAGAAGCGGCGAAAGCGAAAGCGCGCGCCGCCGAACGATACGGGACGGCGCGCTAGTCGATCTCGATGATTCCGGAATCCTTGCGGTAACTAGCCGCACCGGCGCCGGCCATTTCGAGCGCCGGTTCCGCCGCTACGCTTTGCGGCAGCCGCGCCATCGCGTAGGACTGCACTTCACGCGCCACTTCGTCCACCGACGGCGGTTCCGGCCGGCAGTGCAGCCGCACCCACAACCGCGTCAGCGGATCGGCAAAGCTGTAACGTTTCTGCCGCGACACGATCAGATCGACATCTTCCAGCCACGACAGGTAATCCTTGGTCGAGCCAGGGGTGCGATGCAATCGATGCGCGACCTCGGTCAGCGTCAGCGGTTCCTCCTCTGCGAGGATCTCGAGGATCGCCTTGAGTGCGCCGTAGCCGCGCGCCTTGTGCAGCCGCAGCTCGTAGCGGTGCGAGCACCACGCGGCGAGCCCGCCTTCGCCGGTCAGCAGCGCGGTGAGGGCGCTGATTGGATCGCCGCCGCGGCCGCTCATCGAGCCGGTCGCATCACCAAGCGCGCGCACGTAGGCGGCACGGCCGTCGGCCAGAGCCTGGATGGTGCGGCCGAGAAACTCGCGATCCTCCGGCGTGGTCTCGCCCATCGGCGGCAGCATCGCGGTCACTTCGCCGGCGCTGAGCGCCGGCAGGTGAATCACCTCGAACCGCGCGTGGCTGTCGCGCAGCAGCCGGTGCGCGCGCGTGACGTATCGCGTCGTCAGCACGAACCGATTGCCGCTTTCGGTCATCGCCTGCAGCATCTCGCGCAGCACGTGGCGCAAACCCGGAAAACTCTCAAACGTGCGCAGCTCGAGAACTTCGTCGAGCAGGAAGGTTGCCGGCGCGTCCGCCGACGCACGGGCGCGCGTGATCAGCGCCAGGGTGCGATCGAACGCAGCGCGCGCCGACGTGACAGGTTCGTGCGCCGTAGCGTGCTGGCCGTTCACGGAAAACGGCGACGCCGCGCTGATGGCCTGCTGAAAGCGTTCGGGCGTGCTGGCGGCGCGTTCGACGTCGATGTACTGGCACTGGCCGCGGCCCATTCGATCCGCAAGTGCGTGCAGCAACGTCGTGCGGCCGGTGCCGCAACCGCCGATGACCACGGGAATGCGCGCGGGGCTGGCCTCGAGTGCGGCAAGCACGCGGCGTTCAAGGCCGGCGTGAGGCGCCATCATCGGCTCGTCTCCTGCATGGGGATGCGTACTCCGTGTTGGCGTGCGGTCGTGATCGCTTCGGGGTAGCCGGCATCGGCGTGCCGCACCACGCCCGTGCCTGGATCGCAGGTCAGGACGCGCGCCAGGCGATCGTCCGCCTCGCGCGTGCCGTCGGCCACGATCACCATCCCCGCATGAATCGAATACCCAATTCCCACGCCGCCGCCGTGATGCACGGAAACCCACGTCGCGCCGCACGAAGCATTCAAGAGTGCATTGAGAATCGGCCAGTCGGCAATCGCGTCGCTGCCGTCGCGCATGCCTTCCGTCTCGCGATTGGGCGAGGCCACCGATCCGGTATCGAGATGATCGCGCCCAATTACGATCGGCGCCTTGACGACGCCGTCGCGCACGAGCGCGTTGAGCTTCAAGCCGAAGCGCGCGCGGTCGCCGTAGCCCAGCCAGCAAATGCGTGACGGCAATCCCTGGAACTGCACACGCTCGCCGGCCATGCGAATCCAGCGGCACAACCCGGCGTCGTTGGGGAACATCTCCAACGCGGCGCGATCGGTGACGCGAATGTCTTCGGGATCGCCCGAGAGTGCGACCCAGCGGAACGGGCCTTTGCCTTCGCAGAACAACGGCCGGATGTACTCAGGCACGAAGCCTGGAATCTCGAACGCGTCACCGACGCCGGCCTTCACCGCCTGCGCGCGAATGTTGTTGCCGTAGTCGAAGGCGATGGCGCCGCGCTTCTGCAGCTCGCGCATCGCGGCCACGTGACGGCCCATCGCGGCAATGGATCGACGTTGATACTCATCCGGATCGGCAACGCGCAGGCGAGCCGCTTCGGCCAGCGACAGGCCATCAGGCACGTAACCGACCAGCGGATCGTGCGCCGACGTTTGATCGGTGATCACGTCGGGGGTAAAGCCGCGATCGACGAATGCCGGGATGACTTCCGCAGCGTTGCCGAGCACGCCAATCGAGCGCGCGACGCCGTCGAGCGCATATGCGCGGGCCTTCGCGATCGCAGCCGCAACGTCGCTCGTGGTCTCGTCGAGGTAGCCCGTGGCGAGGCGCTTCTCGATCCGCGACGGATCCACTTCCACCACCAGCGCGACGCCGCCGTTCATGGTGACCGCCAGCGGCTGGGCGCCGCCCATGCCGCCCAATCCGGCGGTCGCAACGATCTTGCCGCTCAGCGATGCGTTGAAATGCCGGCGCGCCACCTCCGCCAGGGTCTCGTACGTGCCCTGCAGGATGCCCTGCGTGCCGATATAGATCCAGCTGCCCGCCGTCATCTGACCGTACATCGTCAGGCCGCGGTCCTCGAGCTCGCGGAACGTCTCCCAGGTGGCCCATTTCGGCACCAGGTTGGCGTTGGCAATCAACACACGCGGGGCGCCGTCGTGGGTCTTGAACACGCCGACGGGTTTGCCGGATTGAACGAGCAGCGTCTCGTCGTGCGCGAGCGTCTTGAGCGAAGCGACGATCGCTTCGAAGGCTTCCCAGTTGCGCGCCGCCTTGCCGGTGCCGCCGTACACGATCAGCTCGTCGGGACGTTCGGCGACTTCAGGATCCAGGTTGTTCATCAACATCCGCAGCGCGGCTTCTTGAGGCCATCCCTGGCACGTCAACGACGTGCCGCGTGGCGCGCGGAGTGATCGAGCAATCATGGTCATTCGGCGAATGCGATGTCCGAAGGGTGGCGGTTGCGAAGATAAGAAACTAAGCAGACGTGCTGCTGTTGTCAAACTGAATTTGCAAAAACTTTTTCCTGAAATCAGTTGACAACGATGCCGGTCGCGTACTCAAGTTCGCCGGCACGAATTAACTGCGCGATCGCGTCGAGATCCGGCGCCGGTGAGCGGTCACGATCGAGAGTTTTTACGCGAGTACGAACAATTCCGTAGGCGCGCATCAACGCTGGTGAGCTTTCAAGCGGCGCGCGCAAGTCGAGGCCCTGGCACGCGCACAACACTTCGACCGCAATC
>DASVFC010000164.1:0-3861 GCA_036380235.1 Vicinamibacterales bacterium | reverse complement strand
GGCGAGCACGGCGATCGCATTCGGCGCGCCGGTGGCACACAGGTTCGTGCCTTCCAGCGGATCGACGGCGATGTCGACCTCATCCCACTTGCGCCGATTGCTGTTGTCCTTGTGCGCCAGCCCGACCTTTTCGCCGATGTAAAGCATCGGCGCCTCGTCGCGCTCGCCTTCGCCGATGACCACCGTGCCGTCGATGGGCACCGTGTCCATCTCGCGGCGCATTGCCTCGACGGCGACCTGGTCTGAGCCATGACGGTCGCCCTGGCCCATCGTGTGCGCGCAGGCGATGGCGGCTTGTTCAGTGACGCGAAGAAACTCCAGCGAGAGGTCAGATTCCATAGGTGGGAACAGTCGATTATTACACGAGACGCACTCGGGCTTGCGCGCCACGGCCGAGGCCGAGTTCGCGCGCCGCGTCGCCCGCATTCACCGCCACCTCGAGATGATCGGTGCTGCCGAAGAGTGCACACAATTCACCCACCGGCGCGTCGGCATAGGTGGCAACGATGCGGGCAATGTCGCGATCGGCGAGGGTGACGGCAATGGGACGGCCGCCGGCAAACTGTTCGAGCATCTTCCGATCGATGTTAGTGATCAGATTGCCGAAACGATCGACGCGCACAACCTCGCCGGTGATGTGATCGCCTGCAACCTCCGGAGCCGGCAGGTCGATCACGTGGTAGTTCGTGATGCTCTTCCCCATCGACACGAGCGCCACGCCCTTGGCCAGCCATCCCGCAGCAGGCGCGAAGCGATCGCGGCCTTCGAACGTGCGGCTCACCGTCGGCCGCGCGTACTTGCGCTCGGTCAATTCCACCACCTTCTTCGGCGGCGTCTCGCGAAACACCGCCGACAGCACGCCGTTGTCTGGCGCCACGAACTTGTAATCGCCGCAGTCGGCGGCAATGCCGCGCCGCGACGAGCCGACGCCGGGATCGACGACGACAAGGAAGATCGTGCCGGACGGAAAATACTTGTAGCAGGCGGCCAGTTCGAGCGCGCCGGCCAGCACGTCGTGCGCCGGGATCTCGTGGCCGATGTCCACCAGGTTGGCATCCGGGCAGAGGCCGAGCACCACTGCCTTCAAGGTGCCGGCGTAGTGATCGCGGGTGCCGAAATCGCTGAGAAAGGCAACAACCGGGCGCGCCATCGCGCCGCTAATTTTATCTTCGGTTTGGCTTGCGGAATAACATCTCGCGCATCTTGCTCTTCATCAGGAACGAGTCGGTGACGCGGAGATCCTTGAACAGCTTGATGATGTCGCCGTTGAGCAGGTTGCGCTGCCGCGGCCGCGTCGCCGGATAGTTGCGGTACTTCAACGTCGACTCGTCGACGACGACGTACTTGGTGTAGACGGAATCGTGGGTATCAGCGGTGCTGAAGAAACCAAGCAGGCAGCCGTCCGGTTTCAACAGTGTCGACATCGCCGTCGCCAGCGACTGCGCTGCCGGACGATCGAGAAAATCCATCACGTCCCAGCACAGGATGCCGTCAACGGTGGCGGGCTCCTGCGAAAACCGCTTCGCGAAAAAATCAGGAAGCTGATCGAGCGTGCCGGCCTTGACGTGACGATCGATGTCGTGGGCGAGGTCTTCGACGCGGAAGCGGCAGCCAAGATGCTCGCCGAAGAACGTGACGTTGCTCCCAACCACGGGACCGAGGTCGAGGAGCAACGGGTTCTCATTGGCTTGCAGGCAGGTCAGGAACTTGTGCAGCGCCTTCGTGGCGTAAGAGGCCTCTGCCACCTTCGTCGCCGACGGCTCGGCGGCGCGCGCGGTTTCCACCTTGCGCGAGCCGAGTATGCCGAACAAGTCCGTCAGCGATCGAGTCGATTCTGCCATCGGCTATGGGCGGACCTGGCCGGCTATGCGCCGACCTTCTGTCCTTGCTGTTGCGGCTGAGTCTGCGGCTGTGGCTGGCCCTGCTGGGGCTGGTTCGGCTTCTGCTGGTTCTGGTTCTGCTGGTTCTGCTGCGGTTTGGCGCCGCCGCCAGCGCGCTGCATGTCGACGCTGCCGCGGAAGTGCGCGCCTTCGGCGATCGCGACGCGCGGCGACGCAATGTCGCCATCCACGGAGCCGTTGTCGCGAATGTCGACTTTTTCCGAAGCGGTGACGTTGCCGGTGACCTCACCGAGGACGACTACTGCCTTGGCGAAGACTTCCGCCTTGATCTTGCCGTTGGGCCCAATTGTCAGGACATTGCCCTTCAGATCGATGCGACCCTCAACATGACCTTCGATCGTGAGATCTTCGCTGCCGCTCAACTCGCCCTTGATAACGACCGATTTTCCGATATTCACCATGTCCCTCCCGAGTTGAGCACGCGGCTCGTTCGCCATCGGCGCAGCACCCGCAGCCGCCGAAGGCGCGGCCGCCGGGGTGGGTGCCGGGGGCGCGGCCGGTTTTACCGACTCGTCACGCTTCCACATCGCTGAATTCCTCCCCCTCTACTGGAAAATCCGGATCGAGGGTCCCTAATCTGAAACCCGGGGAGTGGGTCTCGGTTGTGAAGTCCAGCCAGTATAGAAGCCATGTCCAAACGTTGTCTAGTCCTTTTATTGCCGTCACTTAGCAGGAGTGTTACGATCCTGTACCAAGCTAATGCGCATCTATCTGGACCACAACGCGACGACCCCGCTGGACCCCGCGGTCGTCGACCGGATGGCCCAGGCACTGCGTGACGTCTGGGGCAACGCATCGAGCGTCCACCATTTTGGTCAGCAGGCCAAAGCCGCACTGGACGAGGCCAGGGCTTCGGTAGCAGCCCTCTTATCGGCAGATACGTCGGAAATCGTCTTCACGGCCGGGGGCACCGAGGCCAACAACATCGCCATCCGCGGCGCCGCCGAAGCGCTGGAGGCCTCCGGGCGTAAGCACCTGATCACGTCCGGCATCGAGCATGAAGCCGTCCTCAACACGATGAAGTCCTTAGCGCGCCGCGGCTGGCGCATCACCATCGTCCCGGTAAACACCACCGGCATTGTGGCCGCGGATCGATTGCGCGAGGCGATCACGGACGACACGGCGCTGGTGTCGGTGATGCACGCCAACAACGAGATCGGGACTATCCAGCCGATCGCCGAGCTTGCGGCGATCGCACACGAACGCGGCGCGCTGTTTCACACCGACGCGGTGCAAGCGGCCGGCAAGATCGCGATCGATGTGCGCGCACTCGGCGTCGACATGCTGTCGATCGCCGCGCACAAGTTCTACGGCCCGAAAGGCGCGGGCGCACTGTGGGTGAAGCGCGGCGTGCGCTTGCTGCCGTCCATGACCGGCGGCCGGCAGGAACGCAATCGCCGCGCCGGCACGGAGAACGTGCCCGCGTTGATCGGCCTCGGCGTAGCCGCCGACCTCGCCCGCCGCAAGATGGAGAGCGAAGGACCGCGGCTTGCGGCGCTGCGCGACCGGCTCGAGGCCGGCATTCTGTCGACGATTAGCGGCACCGATCGCAATGGCGCCGCGTCGCCACGAGTGCCGAACACGACCAACATCAGCGTCGAGCGCGTCGAGGCCGAGTCGTTGCTGATCGGATTGGATCTCGCCGGCGTCGCGGTGTCGTCCGGATCGGCATGCTCATCGGGCACGCTCGAACCATCGCACGTGTTGAAGGCGATGGGTTACCCGCACGCCCGAACGCTGGGATCGATACGTTTCAGCCTCGGTGTCTCGAACACCGAGGAACACATCGATCGCGTGGTCGCGGCACTGCCACCGATCGTCGACAAGCTGAGAAGCCTCACTACGGTGGGCGGGAGAAAATAACACGAAGGAATCGAAGGACACACGGAGAGCACGAAGATCTTCCTTCGAATACCAGTGCTGCTAAGCGACACTGGCGTTTAGAAAAGTATTCTTCGTG
>DASVFC010000163.1:0-4615 GCA_036380235.1 Vicinamibacterales bacterium | reverse complement strand
ACGAAGTCACGGCGCCGTTCGATTACAAGCCGTTCCCGAAACGCTTTCTCGACTCGAGGATTCCGATCGATCAGCGCTTTCTCGATCGCGTCGTGCCGGCGATTGCCTCGAACACGCCCGACCTGACGGTCGACACCGGCTCGCCCGACGGCCTGCTCAAGGGCTTCCTCGAGATCAACGGCAACCTGCGCAAGAAGAACAACGACACCATCGCGGCGCTGGCCGGGAAGAGCCAGCCGAAGATGCTGTGGACCGAGGCGTTCGCGCCGATGGGCAACGCGCAGGTCGAATCACGCTTTGCCGATCGGCGTACCTACTTTCACGATGAAAAGGAAATCGATCGCCAGGTCCATCTCGGCTTTGACCTCGCGTCCCTGCAACAGGCGCCGGTGCTCGCGTCCAATGCCGGCACCGTGGTGTACGCCGACTACCTCGGCATCTACGGCAACTGCGTGATCGTCGATCATGGCCTGGGCGTCCAGACGCTCTATGCCCATCTCTCGACGATGAACGTCAAGACTGGCGACACCGTGGGCAAGGGACACGAACTCGGACGCACCGGCGCCACCGGGCTGGCCGGCGGCGACCACCTCCACTTCACCGTGTTGCTGCAGGGCACGCCCGTAAATCCCGTCGAATGGTGGGACGGGCACTGGATGGAGGATCGCGTGTTCAGGAAGATCCGGGAGGCCGGCGGCCAGGCGCCTCACTCCAAGTGAACGCGTAGCATCCAGGCGTTCTTCTCGTGCACGTCGAGGCGCCGCGTGCCGAGGTCGACGCTGGCCTGGTCGTTCACGGCCTCGGCGGCCTCGATCACCCGGCGGGCGACATCGCTGACAGCGCCTTGGTCCTGCGTCAGCGTGCGGATCATCTGCCGGGCCTCGCTCCGCGTGGTGTCTTCCTTGACGGCAGAAATTCTCGCGAATTCGCTGGCGCTGCCGGGTGCAAACGCCCCACGGGCGCGGATGCGCTCCGCGATTTCATCCACCGCCGCCGCCAGCTCGGTATATTGCGTTTCGAACAAGGTGTGGAGCGTCGTGAACATCGGCCCGGTGACGTTCCAGTGGTAGTTCTGCGTCTTCGTGTACAAGGTGTACGTGCTGGCGAGCAGCGCCGACAGTTCGCGGACCACCGCGTCGCTGTTCGGCGGTGCAGATCTCTTGCGTGCCATTCTTTCTTATCCTCTCTACCCGGATTAGATTTCCATTAGATCTTTACCCACTATCACCTCGCCGCGGAAGTGCTTCCTGGCGGCGGCGATCCACATCTCATCGGTGACCGCGGGATCGTCGGGCGGCACGAGGTGCGATAACACCAGCGTCTTCACGCCGGCGGCCGCAGCCACGCGGCCGCAATCTTCGGCCGAGGTGTGGCTGTCGATGATGTGTTTCTTGAGGGTGGCGGCGTTGGCGATCTTTGCGACGATGCGATCGACCGCCGGCACCCAGAGCGCCTCGTGGACGAGCACGTCCGCACCCTGTGCCAACGCGATCAGGTCCTTCGACATCGCCGTATCACCCGAGACGACGATCGAACGATCGTTCGTGTCGAACCGATACGCGAAGGCATGTTTGATCGGCGGATGATCGACCAGTGCCGCGGTGACCTTGACGTTGTCGTCCTGCATCACCATGCCGCCGGCGGTGATCTCATGCGGATGGATCAACGGAATCAGCGGCGGCCGGCCCTCGTCGGCGATGCGAGTGTTGATGTCGAACGAGTTGAGATCGAAGAACTGCTTCGTCATCTGCACGAGCGGCGGCGGGCCCCACGTATCGACGCGCGAGCCCAGGCCGACCGTCCAGCCAAGCAGCAGCAAGTTGCCGTAATCGGCGTTGTGATCGGAGTGGTGATGCGTCAGGAAGACATGCCGCAAGTTGCCGAGCGACAGCCCCGCGGACACAATCTGACGCGCGACTCCGTCGCCGCTGTCGACGACGTATAACGCGCCGTTGACGACGATTGCTTGCGCGCTCGCCGACGCTGCCTTGCGCGGCCGTGGACCGCCGCCGGTGCCAAGCAGAATCAATCTCGTCTTCGCGGCCTGCGCCACCGGGTTGGCGGTGACGAAAGCCGAGGCGCATAGTCCGACGGCACCGGCCAGGAAGGAGCGTCGAGTCGGGCTCACGAGTATCGACATGCCAGGGTCTTCATGAGGAGAGCTACCGGACCGTTTGCTCGAGTATCCGAGCAGCGTCGCTCACCTGCTTGGCGAGTGCGTTGACGGCCGATGATACCGTCCGCACGCCGCCCTGCGCTTCGGTGAAGCGGTTTTCCTCCAGGCCCTCGCGAATCTGCGGCATCGTCTTGACGCCGTAGCCCGTGTAGAAACCCGGCGCGTAGATCTGGTGCTTGAACCAGTCTCGCCGCGGCAGGCCCTCGCGATTGCCGAGTTTCTGCTCCGACGTCAACAGCAGCGAGTTCAACTGCTGCAGTTCCTTCTTCGCCAACAACGCCTGGGTGTTGGCGCGTGGCACAGAAGCGTAGGCCTTCTCGTATGCCTGCGCGGCGGAGCGCAAGGATTCCACGGCGTTCCGCACCGGCCGCATGTCGACCTTCGAGTCCTTCTTCTCGGCGGCGAGCTTTTCGAGCTCGCCCACGTACCGCATCAGCGTGTCGGCCGTGTCGACGAACTGGAACGGAAGCACCGGCGCCTCGGACATCCGGAGGATGAGGGTGCCGGTGATCTGCGACAGCGTGCGGCCGTAGCTGTAATCACCGTCCGAGTAGGTTTGATACCACTTGATGGTGTCGTAGGCGGAGTGGTACACGCCGCCCGGGCTCTCGCCGCCAAAACCAACGTTCAGCACCGAGACGGTTGAATGCTGCAGGAATGGCGTGAAGTCCGAGCCCGAGCCCAGCGGCGCAATCCTGAACGACGCGTCGTTCTCGGCTTCGGAACGCTCCCCTTCGGGAAGGCCGAGGATGGCGCGACGCCGGGCTTCTTCGAACACCGGCTTGCCGGTGCGCGGATCCATGACGTCCTTGGCCACTTCGCCGAGGAGCTGCTGCAGGCCGTGCGATCCGCCGGCGTTGAGCCAGCCTTTTCCGGTGCCGTCGGTGTTGATGTACGCGACCGCCTTCTGCTGCAGTTCCGCGCGATGCTTCTCCGCCCACTCGGTCGAGCCGAGGAGGCCCCATTCTTCGCCGTCCCACAACGCCAGGATGATCGTGCGCGACGGACGCCAGCCGGTTTTCAATAATTCACCAAGGCCGCGCGCCGTTTCCATCAAAGACGAGGCACCGCTAATTGGATCGTCGGCGCCCATCACCCAGGCATCATGGTGGTTGCCGTAGATGATCCACTCGTCGGGCCGCGTCGTTCCCGGTATGCGCGCCACCACGTTGTAGAGCGGCCGGTTTTTCCAATCGAACGACAGCTTCATGCGTAGCTGCGCCGGGCCGGGACCAACGTGATACGTCACGGGCAAGGCGCCGCGCCATTCCACCGGCGCAACGGGCCCCTTGAGCTGTTTGAGAATCGGCAGCGCGTCGCCATATCCGATCGGCAGCACTGGAATCTTCAGGATTGTCGGCGCGTCTTCGCGTTTGTTCTTTTTGCCGCCCGCTTCGCTGCCCCACCCGGGCGTCAGCGGATCGCCAGGATGAATCGGCATGTCCATCACGCTGCCGCGTTGCGCACCATACTCCGGGCGATACGGGCCGTTCGGATAGACATCGCCCTGGAAAAACCCGTCGTCTCGTGGATCGGAATAGATCAGGCACCCGATGGCGCCGTTTTCGTACGCGACCTTGGGCTTGATTCCGCGCCAGCCGGCGCCGTAACGCGCCAGCACGATCTTCCCTTTGACGCTGATGCCCATCTGCTTCAACCGTTCGAAATCGGCGGGCATGCCATAGTTCACGTAAACGACTTCGCCGGTCACATCGCCATCACCGGAGTAGGCGTTGTAGAGCGGCGTCTGATCGCCGGAGTCGGGATCTTCGGGCAGCACCGGTTCCTTGATCTTCAACTCGTACTTGTCTGGCGCCACCAGCTCCACCTTCGTCTCGAGCGGCCAGGGCATCATTGCTTCGAATTCTTCGAGGCTGGCGTTCAAGCCGAACGACTTGAACTTCGCGAGTGCGTAGTCCGCGACCCGCTTGGATGACGGCTGACCGGCGACATGCGAGTCTCCGGCCATCGCTTCCATGTATTCCTTCAAGCGCGCTGCATCAGGCACCTTGCGGAACTGTTCCTCGCGCTGACGTTGCGCCGCGATCGCGTCGTCCGGGAAACCGCGGATCGGGCGATTTTGCGCGCCAGGGTGCGCGACGGTCAGCGAAACAAGAACGGTAAAGAACGCGAAAGCGCGACGTGTCATCAGTTCCTCGTAAGTGGTCAACGCAGGCGGCCGTACTTCTTAAGGATATCCCGCACCTGATCGTGCGGAATGGCGTAGACGGTATTGCCGTTCAGCCCAACCATTGTCCGGGCGGCGATCAAGGCATTGATGATCGCTTCTTCGGTGGCGTCGACGGTGGCATCCATCAGGAAATTCATGTCATCGTTGGACATCATCTGAATGGCGTTGGTGCCGCCGCGGCGGAATGCACCTGCATTCGCAGTGGAAAACGCGAGGAAGATATCGCCGGAGCCGTTGCCGGCCGTGCC
>DASVFC010000162.1:0-14552 GCA_036380235.1 Vicinamibacterales bacterium | reverse complement strand
TTGAAATGCCAGTCGGGAAATTCCGCCGACACGCCATCGAGGTCGTAGGGCTGCCCATCCTTGTAGGCGTGCTTCAGCTCCTCGATCTTCTTCGCAGCGATGTCCATGTTCGCCACCTTGGTGTTGATCTCGCCGGAAATGAAGTAGCGCTCGCGCAGCGGCTGCAAGAGGTCCCGCAGCGACAGTCCCTTCTTCGACATCAGGTCGAGGATCATCAGCGCCGGGATGAAGCCATTGTCGGCGTAGAAGTTGTCACGGAAGTAATAGTGGCCGGTGACCTCGCCGCCGAACACGGCGTTCTCCTCGCGCATGCGGCGCTTGATAAACGCGTGGCCGACGCGGTTCATCAGCGCCTTGCCGCCGTACTTCTTGACGATGTCTTTGACGGCGTAGCTGGCGCGAACGTCGTAGATGATCGTTTCGCCCGGTGACTTGATCAGGAACGCTTCGGCCAGCAGCGCGGTGATGAAATCGCCGGCAATGAACTCGCCGGTGCCGTCGAGGAAGAAGCAACGATCGGCGTCGCCATCCCAGGCGATACCGATGTCCGCCTGCTGCTTGATGACTTCGGCGGTAATGTCCTGCCGGTTCTCTTCGATCAGCGGGTTGGCTTCGTGATTCGGAAACGTGCCGTCAACCTCAAAGCACAACCGGGTGGTCTTGCACGGCAGGCGATCGAAGAGTCTCGGCGCGACGATGCCGGCCACGCCGCTGCCGGCGTCGAGGACGACGTTGAACGGCTTGAGCGACTGCTCGTCGACGAAATCCAACACGTGCTCGATGTAGCGATCCATGACCTCCCGGTGTTCCACCACGCCCGGCAGCGCCGCCGGGGCTGGAATCGACCCGGCAAGGATCATCTCCTTCATCTCCTTGATGCCCGCTTCGCCGCTGAGCGGAAACGCGTCCTTGCGGACCAGCTTGCAGCCGTTGTACTCACCCGGATTGTGCGACGCCGTGATTTGCGCGCCGCCATCGAGGTCGTCGGCCGCCACCGCGTAGTACATCTGGTCAGTGCCAACGAGACCGTAATCGATAACGGTGCCGCCCTGTTTCACGGCGCCGTCAATGAAGGCTTTCGACAGCGACGGCGACGACACGCGCATGTCGCGGGTGACGGCATATTTGCCGGGACCGAGATAGGCGACGAACGCGCGGCCGAGTTGATGGAAGAGCTCTTCGGTGATCTCGGAAGGGTAGAGACCGCGAACGTCGTAGGCCTTGAAAACAGAAGGATTAAACATGGCAGCAGTCTGCGGTTGGCAATGGGCGATGAACGATAAGCAATGGGTGACGGAGATCAGGCGGTCGTGAAGTCGGTCAACTGGCTCTTGTCGCCGATGACCGACTGGCCCTTCAGCACGGCGTTGCGGCCGATGTGGCAGTTGCGGCCGATGATCGGCCCGTGCACCACCGCGTCTTGTCCGATGCGCGAGTTGGGCCAGATGATGGTATCGCGCAGGTCGGCGTCTTCTTCCACCAGCACGCCGCGGCCGATCACGCTATAGGGCCCGATCTTCGCGCCCTTCTTGATATGCGCGCCGGCGTCGATGAAGCAGGGGCCTTCAATCACCGCGCCCTCGTCAATCCGCGCTTCGTCCGAGACGATCGGCTTCGAGTGTTCGGCGCTGCCGAACACGCCGCCGCCGAACTTGCCATCAAACATGTCGCGATGCACCTGCACGTACTTTTCCGGCGTGCCGATGTCGATCCAATAGCCGCGATCGATGTAGGCCAGGAAGCGTTCGTTGCGCTCGATCAAGGACGGGAAGTAGGCGCGCTCGATCGAGTACGACACGTCCTTGGGGATCCGGTCGAACGTATCGGGCTCGAGCACGTAGATGCCGGCGTTGATGGTGTCGCAGGTAATTTCGTCGGGATTCGGCTTCTCGAGGAACCGCCGCACCCGACCGTCGCTTTCGGTTTCGACGAGCCCGTAGGCGGTGGGGTTGTCGACCGGGGTCAACACGATCGTCGCCTTCGCCTGCCGTTCGCGGTGCATTGCCACAACCGCCGCCACATCGACGTTGGTCATGACATCGCCGTTGAACACCACCACCGTGTCGGTCACGCCCTGCGCCGCATAGCGGATTGCGCCGCCGGTGCCGAGCGGCGACGGCTCGACCACGTAGCGGATTCTTACGCCGGTGCCGGCGCCGTCACCGAAGACTTCCTCGATGCGGCGCGGCTGGTAGTTGAGGCTCAGGATCACCTCGTCAATATCTGGCAGCTGGCGCAGCAGATCGATCTGATAGTGGAGGAACGCGCGATCGAAAATCGGTACGACGGGTTTCGGTGTGTGGAGCGTGAGCGGGCGAAGGCGGGTGCCCTTGCCCCCGGCGAGCAGAATGGCCTTCATGACAAACTTCCATCTTACACGACCGGGCGGTAGAATGGCCCCGAGCGATCATGAACCTGCCGAATACGCTCAGCCTCGCGCGCATCTTCCTGGTGCCCGTGCTGGTATCGGTGCTACTCACGAAATTTGAGGGGCGCCTCGTTCTCGGCTGGCCGGTCGAGCTGGTGGCCGGCGCCATCTTCGGTCTGGCCTCATTCACCGACTGGCTCGACGGCTACCTCGCGCGGCGTCGCCAGCAGATCACCACGCTCGGCCAGATCCTCGACCCCCTCGCCGACAAGCTGCTGATTTCCGCCACGCTGATCTCGCTCGTCCAGATTGACCTGGTGCAGTCGTGGATGGTGGCGGTGATCATCGGCCGCGAGATCGCGGTGACCGGGCTTCGCAACCTCGCCTACTCGCGCGGCCTCACCATGCCGGCCTCAGGTCTCGGCAAGTTGAAGATGGCGTCGCAGGTGACGGCGATCCTGTTGTTGATTCTCGGTTGGGAGCGCGTGCCGCAACTACTCTGGCTGGGACAGGCAGCGATGTGGGTCGTGCTGATCACCGCGCTCATGTCGGCGATCGATTACTACCGGGGCTTCCAGCGCGCGATGAACAGCCGTACTGAAAAGGTGGCCGACTTCGAAACGGCGAAGGCGGCGAAGGGTCGCAAGATCTCGTGACGTGAGATGGCGTGACGTGATGTGGTGATTGGTTTAGGGCGGACCTGACGGCCCGCCCTACGAACAGACTTATTGCACCGGCCGTCGCGGTACCGCAACGTCGGCGATCGTCACCGCATCCACTGATTTCACCACGACCAACTTCGACGTCAGCGGTCCCACCTCCGTCACCACGGCATCAGCGAGATAGAAGAGCGGCATGCCTTCGGTGCCCGTGCGCGGGTCGCGGTAGATCGCGTAGCGATTGCCGACGACCACGCCGTGCGTGGCGCCGCGCTCGATCGACAGGATGTCGCCGTCGCCGAACATCACCTTGGAATCGGCGCCCTGCAGGATAGCCGCGCGATCAGAAAAGTCGGGCTTGATCATCGGCGTCGCGCTGGTCGGCAGCGGCGGTTCGCTGTAGACCTCGAGGTAATCGCCCTGCATCACCGGCATGCACGCGAAGTCCACGTTGGCGAGCGCGTTGTACTGGTCGACTGCGGTGATGGTGATCCAACCCACGGTCGACACGGCGCCGAAGCCTTCGCCTTCGCGCGGAAAACCCTTGGGATCGCCGGCGAGCCGGCGGACGGCGAACCGCTGTCCTTCGGCGAGGCCGTCGTTGGGCTGGCGGCCGATGTCGACCTCGCTGCCGCGCGCCGACATGACGATATTGTCCGGGGAACGGATGCCCTTGATGGTGAGACGCGGTTCCGGCTTGGCGGTGACCGGTGTGTCTGCGCACGCCACCATCCACGGCTGGAGCGTCCGTGGGCCGTGCACGTCCTTGGGCGCCTGTGCCGAAGCGGGAATCGCTGTAAGCAGGGCGGCCGTTGCCATGATGCCAATGCGCATGTGCAAATGCCTTCTTTCCGGCGGGAATCCCGCCCTAGGGGAGCGCTTGGGCCGTGTTATCGGCTCGACGGCGGCGTTCCACCAGCCTTCAACTCGGCGATGCGCTTTTGCGCTTCTTCGAGGTACTCCGACTTCTCGAATTCCTTCACGAGTCGTTCGTAGTACGGCAAGGCTTCGGGCTTCTGCGGCGGGGTACTGCGATACAGCGATTCGGCGAGGTGGAAATACAGCGCGTCCCGGTTCGTGTAACCGGGGTCAGTCTTGAGCACTTCCTTGAAGCGATCGATCGCGCCGGCGTAGTACTTCAGGCGGAAGTAGAAATAGCCGACGCGGTAGCTGGCTTCGCTCAGCCGGTCGCGCGCCTGGCGCTCGAGCGTACGCGCTTCGCCGATCAACGGGCTGTTGGGGAAACGCTGCAGGAAGATCTCGATCTCGCGGATGGCGTCCCTGGTCGCGGTCTGATCGCGTTCGGGGGCCAGCATCTGCTCGGCGAACGACCGCGCCAGTTGCAGTTGCGCGTAGTCGGCGCGTTGATGCGTTGGGTAGAAGGTCAGGAACTCGCGGAACTCGTTGGCCCCGAGTAGCAGCGATTCGGTGGTGCCTTCGTTGATATAGGTATCGCCGAGGGCCAGCTTGGCGTCGGGACGATAGGGACTCTGCGGATAGTTGTCGACAAGGTTGCGGAAATACTCGCGGGCGTCGATCCACTTGCGTTCCTTCGCCGCCTCGGTGCCGCGGTCGAAAAGGAACTTGTCGGCATCCGCGGTGCCCGGGGGCAGGCTTGACGTCTTCTGCGCGCACCCGGCGATGGCCACTGCCAGCACCAGCACCGCGATGTGCAATCCCCTCGATCTGCAATCCGCAATCATTTCCGTGTCGCTTCCATCCATTGCCACATGCTGCGAAGACCCTCTTCGAGCGTCACCGACGGCCTGAAGCCGAGATCGGCTTGCGCTCGCGACGTGTCTGCATAGGTGTCGCGCATGTCGCCCTTCTGCGGGCCCTGTTGATCGATCGTGACCTTGCGGCCGGAGACGCGGGCCAGCAGGTCGAAGACCTCCCGCAGGGAGACGCGCGCGCCCCCTCCGATATTGTAGACGCGGCCGGGCACGCCACGGACGGCGGCGTCGGCGGTGGCCCTGGCCGCATCCGCCACGTAGGTGAAGTCGCGGGTCTGCAGTCCGTCGCCGAATTGCACGAGCGGCCTACCGTCGAGGATGGCGCTGAAAAACCGGTTGAAGCCCATGTCGGGCCGCTGTCGTGGGCCGTACACCGTGAAATAACGCAGCGACACCGCCGGCACCTTGTAGTTGAAGTAGTAGAGATAACAAAGCTGCTCGGCCGCAAGCTTGGTCACGCCGTATGGCGACACCGGCTGCGGCAGCGCCGTTTCCACCATCGGTATCGCCACATCGTCGCCATACACCGAGGAGCTCGACGCGTAGACGAGCCGCTCGATGGGCTTCCCGACGCAGGCTTCGAGCAACCGCTGCGTGGAGTCGATGTTCAGCCCCGTGTAGGCCTGAAAATCCTCGCCCCAGCTGCGGCGCACGCCCGCCTGCGCAGCCAGATGGAAAACGTGGGTGATGCCGTCGAGCATCTTCGCCAGGTCCACATCGCGCAAATCGCCTTCGACGAATTCATAGCCGCTGCGGCCGCGCAGGTTCTCGAGATTCCGCTCCTTGAGCGGGCGTGGATAGAAATCGGTAAAGGAGTCGATGGCGCGCACCCGCGCCCCCTGGCTCAGCAGCCATTCACTCAGGTGCGAGCCGATGAAACCGGCCCCACCCGTGACCAACGCATTCATGCGAAAAGATCCTTCACGCGATCCGGCATCCGCATCGCTCGGCCGCTGCGATCGATCGTCGCGTGGACCGTGTAGCCGGTGGCGAGGACGATGCCGTCGGCGCGCCTCGCCGCCTCGTAGTCGAACTGAACCCGCACCACCGACAGCTTCTTCGCCCGCGTGCGAATGTCGATCTCATCATCGTAGCGCGCCGCCTGCCGGTACTCGCAGTGCGCCTCGATCACCGGCAGCTGGATGCCCTCTTCTTCCATCGACCGATAGGTCCAGCCGGTCTCGCGCAGCCAGTCTGTGCGGCCAATCTCGAACCACACCAGGTAGTTCGAGTGATACACCACGCCCATCTTGTCGGTTTCGGCGTAGCGGACCCGCACCGTGGAAGTGGTAACGCGCGTCGCGACGGCGCTCATTTCCGAACGGCCATGGCTTTGTCTTTGAGCGCGCGAGCCGCTTGCTCCGCGTTACCGCTGCCGAACACTGCATTGCCGGCGACGAGCCAGTCAGCGCCGGCATCCACGACCGATTCAACGGTGGCGAGGTCGACGCCGCCGTCGACCTCGATGGGCGCTGAATTGCCGTTGCGGTCGAGCAGCGCCCGGATATGACGAATCTTTTTCAAGCTGCCGGGAATGAACACCTGGCCGCCAAATCCCGGATTGACCGACATCACCAGCACGAAGTCCACGTCACCGGCGATCTCCTCGATCGACGACACCGGCGTCGACGGATTCAGCACCACGCCGGCCTTGGCACCGAGCTTCTTGATGTGCGTGACCGTGCGGTGGAGGTGGGGCAGCACTTCGACGTGAACCGACACCATGTTTGCGCCGGCGTCGATGAACGGCTCGATGTAGCGATCGGGATCAGTGATCATCAGGTGCACGTCGAGCGGCAATTGCGTTACCTTGCGGAGCGACTTAACCACCGGCACGCCGATGGTGATGTTGGGGACGAAGTGGCCGTCCATCACATCGACGTGAATCTGGTCCGCGCCGCCGCGCGTGACCGCGGCGATTTCGGCGCCAAGATTGGCGAAATCCGCCGAGAGGATCGACGGGGCGAGTCGGATCACCGGCTGACCTCGAGCGCGATCGGGTCGCCAGGGTGCACCTGATGTCCGCCCGCCGGGGTCTGCCGCACCACGATGCCCGGGGGAATGGTCGATGCCGCCGTCTGCGACGTGATCGAGACCCGGAAGCCCCGGGTGCGCATCACGTCGGCGGCGCGGTCTCCGTTGAGCCCGATGAGATCCGGCATCACGTAGGTGGCGCGGTCTTCACCGCGATTCACCAGCAGGCGCACTTCCGACGTTTCCGATGATGGGGGAGGGTCCTGCGCGACAACAACGTCGGGCGGGTAGAGCCCCGAGCGGATCTCGGATACCGTGCCGATCATCAATCCATCCTGCGCAAGGCGGATCTCAGCCGACCGTTGCGTCTCGCCAAGCAGGCTCGGCGCGCGCGCGATGTGCGCCCCGGCGCTGAGCCAGACCCGGATGCTGCGCTGGCGGCGGGCACCCGCGCCGGGCAGGGGATCCTGCCCGAGTACGTGTCCGACGGGTACCTTCGGATCCGGTCGGCGGCCTTCGTCAACACGCAATTGAAGATCGAGCGTGGACGCCGCGGCGGTGGCATCGCTGATCGACTTGCCGGTCAAATCCGGCACCGTGACCTGGCGCGCGCGTACCGCTACGCGCATGGCAATGCCGGCGAAAACGAAGAACGTGCCGGCCAGGGCGCCCGCGAGCAGGAGAATTTTGCCGAGGTTCCAGACCCGGGTTCGGAGCGGCTCCACCAACCATCAATTCTACGCTGAACCGCATCCATCGTTGCGTGCGACCGCGCGACCGACTAGCATGCTTGGTGTCGGATGTCGGTCGAGCACATCAGCGTCCTCGTGGTGGATGACCACGAAGCATGGCGCACGGTAATTCGCGAAGCACTGCAACGATTGCCCAATGTGAGGGTGGTTGGCGAGGCCGCTGACGGCGCAGAGGCCATCCGGCTCGCGCATGGCCTCTCGCCGGATTTGGTACTGCTCGACGTCGGCTTGCCGAGCATGAGCGGCATCGAGGCGGCCGAGTGCATCATGGCGCGCAATCGCCAGGCGCGCGTCCTGTTTGCCAGCAACTACAGCGAGTGGGAGATTGTCGACGCTGCGCTCCGCACCGGTGCTCGCGGCTACATGTTGAAGACGTCCGCCGCCCAGGAACTGCAATCCGCCGTCGACAGGATCAGCAGCGGCGGCTGGTTCATCGCTCCCGCGCGCGGCGGCCGGCCAATCGACCCGGGCTCGCACCTCGACACTTCCTGCCACAGGGCGGCCTTCTACACGCATGCCGCGGACCGAATTGACGAGTACGCGCGATACATAGCGAACGCGCTCCTTGCCGGCCGGGCGGTGCTCGGGTGCGTGAACGATGAATGTCGCTCCCGGTTGCAGCAGCGACTGGCCTCTCTGGATGTGGACCTGGACGCTGACATCGCCAATGAGCGTTTCGTCTCGTTCGATATTCCCGAGTTGATGTCAGCGATCATGGAGGGTGACCGGATTGTCGACGCCAAGTTCTACGCCGCGGCGATCCCCATGCTTCTGGCCGCCGCGCGCGCCGCGTCAGGGCCGCAGCCAGGAATATCAGCGTTCGGTGACGGCGCGTCGTCGCTCTGGAAACGAGGCCTGATCGACGCCGCCATCCGTCTCGAGCAACTGTGGGACGAAATGGCCGGCGTCTTCAATCTCGACATTCTGTGCGGCTACGAAATCGACGCCGCGACCGGTCCCGGCGCCGACCGGCTTGCAGAAACCCACGCTCACGTCACGACGCGTCGCAACACCGCGCCATAAAAGGCCTCGAGGCCGTCGCGAAACGGCAGGGTTTCGTGGCTGCGTTCCAGCCGAAACCGGCCACCTGCCTGCAGGAACGCCTCAACTACACGTTCATTTTCTTCAGGCTCACTCGAGCACGTACTGTAGACGATGCTGCCGCCGGGGACGACCAGGGCGGCGGCGCGTTCGAGTAATTGGCGTTGGGCCGCGGCGAAGCGCGGCAGATCGTCCTCGCTGCGCCGCCACTTGATGTCGGGATCGCGTCGAACCGTGCCGAGGCCGGAACACGGCGCGTCAATTAATACCGCATCAAACGACGCGTCGCGAAACGGCAACGGGCTATCGGCCGCAATATGAACCACCTGCGTATTGCCGAGTTGACACCGCGCCACGGTGCGCGTCAGGAGACGCACGCGATGCGGACGCACGTCGCAGGCCACCACCGTTCCCGTGTGTCCGACCGCCGCGCTGAGACTCATGGTCTTCCCGCCCGGCGACGCGCAGACGTCGAGGACACGCGCGCCGGCCTCGACGTCGACCAGTTCAGCGATCAGCTGCGAGGCTTCGTCTTGAACGATGCATCGTCCCTCAATGAACGCATCGAGGTGCAGCGGGTGTCCTTCGATGACGTGCAGGCCGTGCCTGGCGTGCAGCGTTGGCTCGGTCCTGACCCCAGCGGCCGCCAGCTCGTCGGCCAGGGCCTCGCGCGTGGTCAACGTGCGATTGACAGCCAGGCACAACGTCGCGGCGCGATTGTTGAACTGCAGCCATTGCTCGATCTGTGCCCGCCCGTGCCGCGCGATCCAGCGATCGACGAGCCAGCGCGGATGGGAATGCACGATGGCGGGATCGTCCGGCCATTGCAGCTCGCCACGCTCACGCGACAGCTTGCGCAGCACCGCATTCACCAGGCCGGCGGCGCTCGACTTGCCCGAACGGCGCGTCAGCTCGACGGCGTCGTTGATTACCGCGGCCGCCGGCAAGCGGGAAAGATAGAGCAGTTGAAATGCCGACGCGCGCAGCACGCGCAGGACCGCGGCGTCGAGCTTGCCGACCGGGCGATTCGAGCGCAGGCCGATTTGATAATCGAGCGCCGCTCGCATGCGCAGCGTGCCGGTCACGATTTCGAGGAGCAATGCGCGGTCGCGTTCATCGCGCAATGGCTGGCGCGCGCGCGCGATCGCCTCACCGAGATCGACCGGCGTTTCGTCCACGGCGCGAAGCGCGTCGATTGCCGCGAGCCGCGCCGGCGCGATCATGGCGTGTTGAAACGCATGCCGGCAGCGAAGGTGTGCGAGGCCAGCAGGTCGCGCGCCCCG
Source organism: Vicinamibacterales bacterium (assembly GCA_036380235.1). Taxonomy (GTDB): domain Bacteria; phylum Acidobacteriota; class Vicinamibacteria; order Vicinamibacterales; family UBA2999; genus 12-FULL-67-14b. Next base: position 4,742 of record DASVFC010000162.1, on the reverse strand, counting down.
ACCACCCGCTTGCCTTCGAGCTGCACGGCGAGGAGCTCGATGGCAGTCTCGGTGCCGCAGGCGACGTGCACGCCGTCGATCCCAGAGGCGCGAATGATCGTGCCCGGCTCCGCATCGTCATTCAGATTCGACGGGCGAGAGCGATGCAGGATGACGCGGGTGTTGCCCAGGAACGTCGAGGCATGCGGCCACGGCCACAGGCCGCGAATCTGGTTGTGGATGTGCAGAGCGGGGCGCGACCAGTCAACGGGCGCTTCGGTCTTCGACAACTTTGGCGCGTAGGTTGCCTGCGACTCGTCTTGCGGCGTTTCCACGGCGGTGCCCGCCTCAATCGCATCGAGCGTGCGCAGGAGTAAGTCGGCGCCCTTGATCGCCAGCGCCGACTCGACGACCGTGGTGTTGTCGTCAGGACCGATGGGGACGGTCACCGAAGAGAACATCGGGCCGGCATCAAGCGCCTTGACGACGCGCATGATGGTGACGCCGGTCTCGTGATCGCCGTTGATCACCGCGCGATGCACTGGCGATGCGCCGCGATAGCGGGGCAGCAGCGACGCGTGGACGTTGATCAACCCGCGCGGAATTGCGGCCAGCAGCCAGTCTGGAAGAATCTTGCCGTAGGCGGCGACAACGCCGATGTCGGCATCGAGGGCGCGCAATGAGGTTTCGAAAAGCTCGCGCGACAACTTCTCCGGCTGAAGGATCGGCAGGCGGACGCTGGCCGCGAGGGTCTTGACCGGGCCTTCGGTGACCTGTTGGCCGCGTCCACGCGGCCGATCGGGCTGGGTGACCACACCGGCGACCGGATGCTGAGACTGGATCAGGCGTTCGAGAGTGGGAACGGCAAAGCCTGGCGTGCCAAAGAAGACGACGCGTAACGACATCTACCACTTACCAGACTTGGCGAGCTTCTTGATCTTGCGAACGATCAGGTCCTTCTGCAGGCCACGCAGGCGATCGACGAACAGGCAGCCGTTCAAGTGATCGATCTCGTGCTGCAGCGCGCGCGCCATCAGTCCGGTGCCTTCGAGCGTGTGCGGCTCGCCCTGGCGGTTCAGGCCTGTGACAACGACGCGTTTCGGGCGGGCCACGGTGGACGTGAAGCCCGGCACGCTGAGGCAGCCTTCTTCTTCGAGCTGCATGCCGTCGCGCTCGACGAATTCTGGATTGATCATCGTGTGCAGGGCGGCCGGATCGCGGCCGACCGACAGATCGAGCACGAAGATGCGGAGCGGCACCCCCACCTGCGGCGCCGCCAGCCCGATGCCCGGTGCCGCATACATCGTCTCGATCATGTCGTCGATCAGCCTTTCGATTTCCGGCGTTACCGCATCAACGGGGCGGGCGGTTTCCGCCAGAATTGGCTCTCCGAGCCTGAGAATCGGACGAAGCACGCGTCAGGTTCGCGCGGGAGCAGGACGCCGCGAGACGCGGCCGCGAATGCGCGCGCCGGTGCCGGTGACGCGCGCGGTCAGGTCGATCATCGAATCGCCGCCAAAGCGCTCGAGCAGCGCGTCGGCGAGCACTAGTCCTACCATCGCCTCGGCGACAACTGCCGCAGCCGGCACCGCGCAGGTGTCGCTGCGCTCGATCGCCGCAGGGGCGTCTTCGAGCGTGGTCAGGTCAACCGATCGCAGCGGCTTCATCAGGGTCGCGATTGGTTTCATGAACCCGCTGACGCGCAGTTCTTCGCCGTTGGTCACGCCGCCTTCGAGGCCGCCGGCGCGGTTAGTCGGACGCGTCAGCACCGGATCACCGGCCGTGGCGGCGCCATCAGCCACGATCTCGTCGTGAACCTGCGACCCGGGACGACGCGATCCATCCACTCCGTCGCCGATCGAGACGGCCTTGATCGCAGGAATTGACATCACCGCCTGAGCGAGCCGGCCGTCCAGCTTTCGATCCCACTGCACGTAGCTGCCAAGGCCGACGGGAACGTTCCGGACAACCACTTCGAAGGAACCGCCGAGCGTATCGCCGGCTTCCTTTGCGCTATCGATGGCGGCGATCATTTTTTGCTCCATCGCCGGATCGGCACAACGCAGGGGCGCTTCGGGCGCCAGCGCGCGCGCCTGGTCGAACGACACCACGGTGTGCGGCGGCAAGACGATGTTGCCAATTCCGGTGATGTGGCTGGTGATCTCGCATCCCACTGCGTGCAATAACTGCCGCGCGATCGCACCTGCTGCCACCCGGGCTGCGGTTTCACGGGCGCTGGCCCGTTCGAGCACATCACGGATGTCGTCGTGGTCGTACTTGAGCGCACCGGCGAGGTCGGCATGACCGGGCCGCGGCCGCACGACCGCGGCGCGATTGGCGCCCGTGGCTCCGGCCGGCGCTTCTTCCTCGACGTGCATCGTGTTCTGCCAGTTGGTCCAATCCTTATTACGCACGAGCAGGGCAACGGGTGCGCCGGTGGTCCGCCCGCGCCTGACGCCCGAGAGAATCTCGGCGCGATCGGATTCGATAGCCATGCGCCGGCCGCGGCCATAACCGCCCTGGCGCCGGCGCAGCTCCAGCGTGATCGCATCGAAGTCGATGGCTAAGCCAGCCGGCAATCCTTCGAGGATCGTCACGAGCGCCTGCCCGTGCGACTCTCCGGACGTCAAAAAACGCAGTATCCGCGGAGCATTTTATACGAAAGAACTGCGACGTCCCGGAGAGGCGACTGCGAAAACACGCGGCGATCGCGCGAAAGCACGCGGGTCTTTCGTTTGCAGTGTCGACCCTCATGCTGATGCTCGATCGCTACCTCGTCGCCGGCACGCGCGCGCTCGATCTCGCCACCGGCTCCACCATCCAATGGCGGCTCCGCCGCGGATCTACCGCAGCGATGGCGCCGCTGTTCACCGTGCGCGGCCGGTCATGGCTGATCGATTTCGACCTGCGCGGCAAGTCCCGTGTGGAAGTGTGGGAACGCACGACGGCGGGCATCGCCAGGCAGGAATGCAACGACGCGGTTCACGCCTTTCGCGCTGCGCTTGCCGATGCGCGTGACGGGCGGCCGCGCGCGCTCGACTTGGTCGAAGCCACCGGCGAGTCGTGGCCGCGCACGCAGCGGCTGCTGGCTCGCGAAGCGCGGCTGGCCGGGTTCGTGCCGCTCGCGGCCGACGCGTTCGGCGCCGTGCTGTCGCAGGCGCGCTGGCGATTCCCGTCGTGGCGGAAGGAGCGTGCCGTCGTCATTTTTGCGACCGACGGACGGCTGTCGCCCGACGCCTCGTTAGCGTTGTTCAGGCTCGCCACGAAGGATGCACGGCCGCACCTGGTCGTGCGCAGCGTGACGTCCGACCCGTGGCGGCCCCGATTGATTACGGCGTCGTCGCAGGTCCATGACGCCACGCCGGATGAGATGCCGATCGCGGCCACAGGATTAATCGATCGCGCGGATGCATTGCGCTCGGAGGGCCAGGTAATCGACGCCGAGGCGACGGCACGATGGAGCCTGATGCTGTCTGATACCGACGCCGAACAGGTGTCGGCTCGCTGTCAGCTCGCACGGTGCCTGATGGCGCAGCGCCGCTGGCTCGAGGCGCGGTCGATCCTCGCTGCCGTTGACACCGACGAGGCACAGGATCTGAGAGAGCAGATTACCCGCGTTGCCGTCGATGCGCGCGTCGAGCCGGCGACCATCGATTCGGTCCTGAACATCCTGCGGCTGTTTCAGGACGTAGACGACCCGTCGCTGGCGCTGTCTCGCGCCGCAGCCCGCGTGCAGAATGTGCTGGCGGCGAGCCGGGTCGCATTCGTCATCCGCAACGCCGATCGTCCACACGCCGTCGCGCATGCCGGCGCCAACCTGCCATCGGCCGATGAGTTGTCGCTCGCGAGCGATGTGCTCGACACCGGGCTCGCCATGCCGCTGACCGAACGCGGACTTGCGGTCGAAACGGCGCTGCCGATTCGTTATGGTGCGCACATCGTCGGCGCGCTCTGGTGCCACTGGTCGATGGGCATGCCCCTGATCGCACAGGACGTCGCATGCGTGCTGGGGTTGTCGGCGACGGCGGCGGCACCTGCAGTCCACGATGTGTGCGAACGGCATCGCGCGCCACAGGTTGTGGCGGCGATCGTGCCCGAGCTGATTGGGCAGAGCGCGGCGATGGAACAGGTGCGCCATGCGGTATTGCGAGCGGCGTCGTCGCCGTTTGCGGTGTTGATCGAAGGCGAAAGCGGGTCGGGGAAGGAACTGGTCGCGCGCGCCGTGCATGCCGCGAGCATGCGGCGCAGCCGCCGATTCTGCGCGCTGAACTGCGCTGCGATTGCTGACGACCTGGTCGAGGCGGAGTTGTTCGGGCACACGCGGGGCGCCTTCACCGGTGCCGTCGCCGAGCGTCTTGGCCTGTTCGAGGAATGCCAGGGAGGAACGCTGTTTCTCGACGAGGTCGCGGAACTCAGCGCACGAGTGCAGGCCAAGCTGCTGCGAACGCTGCAGGAAGGGGAGGTGCGCCGGGTCGGCGAAGCCCTCACGCGCAAGGTCGACGCGCGCATCGTGGCCGCCACCAACCGGCCGCTCGAGCCCGAGGCGAGAGCCGGCCGGTTCCGTCACGATCTTCGGTATCGCCTTGATGTGCTGCGTATCGTCATTCCGCCGCTGCGGGATCGGATCGAGGACCTGCCGCTGCTGGTCCGCCATATCTGGTCGCGGCTGGCGGAGCGGACCGGCAGCAGGGCGGTGCTGTCACCGGCGGTGATGTCGCACCTGGGCGCTTATGACTGGCCGGGTAACGTGCGCGAACTGCAGA
>DASVFC010000161.1:0-2619 GCA_036380235.1 Vicinamibacterales bacterium | reverse complement strand
GCCGATACCCTCGGTCAGGCTGTCCCCCAGGAACACCCAGTTCGCTGCGTCGCTGCTCACGTTCGTCATGCGGCGGACGAACGCGCGATGCGAAACAATGCGCTGCTCCAACCGGCCAGCCGGCCCACGAAACCGGCGACGCGCTGATGACGGATGGAGGCCGCGACGCCGCTGATGGTTTCAATCGCGCAATAAGCCAGGATGAGACCACCGGCGCGCGCGGCCGAGTGTCCGAGCGTGCGCCGTAGAATCACATAACGGTTGTAGAGATCGTCTTCGGCCGCGATCCGTGCCGACGCTCTGCCACCTGGCGCGTGAAAATGCGCCAGCCGCGCCGCGGGGCATAAAAGCAACGTGCCTTGTCTTGCGAGCTTCAGCCCGAGATCGACGTCTTCGTTGATGGTCGAGCGATGCAGAAAGAAATCTGAGAACCCACCGGCGCGTTCATACGCGTCGCGGCGAATCAAGGTATTGCAGGTGCCGAGCCATTGCATCGGCGCCGGCCGCGAGGGACTTGGGAAATAGCCGAAGCGCAGTAATGGTCCGACAACTTTCCCCTGGCACGCCCCCTCGGTCATGCCCTCGACATACTTTAAGTACCACCGCCAGGGCCGCGTCGGCGGCGGCCAGGTCTGGTTGTTGAAGTCGGCGACCACGCCGACAACATTGCGGTCGGCCGTCATGGTTGTCACCAATCGCTCGACGCAATCCGGCTCGAGCACGACGTCATCGTCGAGCAGCAATAAGTACTCGTGCCGAGACTTCTCGATGGCGGCGACTCGCTGCTGGACGGCGTTAGGCGGTAGAACTGAAATACGTGACACGCGCAATCCGCGTGACACCCATTCCGGCGCGCTCACAACGTTTTCGATCTCGGAGCCGCCGCTGCCATCGGCAACGATCACTTCGTCAGGCGGAACCGTTTGCGTCGTCAGCGACTCGAGCAGCGCTCGTAACGATGCGGGCCTGCCAATCGTCGGTACGATGACGCTGACGCCATTGGGGTTCATCCCCTCGCCGGGTTTGACGGTCGTGTCCACGGTCCTACACGACGCCGCGAACGACATCTGCCAACGTGCGGCTGGTCGCGCGGGGGTGAAACCGATCGAGAAACACGCGATCGGCTACCGGCGCGAATGAACCAAGGACCATCCGCTCGATCGCGTCGGCGGAACCCTCGATGTCATCGGCGTCGGCCACCAGCGCCGTTCCCGACGCCTCAAGAAAATCCCGCTGTTCACCCGCAGCGACGATGCCAAGAATCGGGCGGCGCGAGGCCAGATATTCGAACGACTTGCCGGCAATGCAGTAATCGCGGCCACCGATCACCTTCATCGACGTTATCAGCAGCGCGTCTGCAGCGGTTTCGAACTCGAGGCACGCGGCATGCGACAAACGGCCGATCTGCTCCACCACATCTTGCACGCCGAACTCGGCGGCCTGTTGGGTGAGCCAATCCTGCCGATCGCCGGCAAACCGGACGCGCACTCGCTGGCGCAGCTTCGGCCGGCGCGCGAACAGCCGCGACAGCGCTCGGAAGAAGAAGTACGGACTGCGATACAACCAGTCTTCCTGCCGCGGGCTGAACTGCGGCCAATGCGCCGGTTTCTTGCGCCACCACGGGTCCATCACCGACGCGCGCATCTCGGGCGAGTAATAGAAGCTGCCGGCATACCCGATGATGAACGGAGCAGTGGCGTCGCGCGCCATTGCCGGGCGTGGCCGCGGTGCGCCAGCCTCGTCATAGCTGCCCGTCACGAGGTGGAACTTCGAGGCGTCGACGTGCGGATGCGCGTGTTGCAGATCCTGCAGTAATTGACGGGTGACACCGACAATCGCCGCGGCACCCTCCACGACTTGACGTTCATCACCCAGCTTGGCGCGGTAATGCCACCAGGTGGGGTTGGCGTTGTGGCACCACTGCGACCACGCGTCGCGGAAGTCGACAATCACCGGCAATCCACAGCGGCGCGCCAGCCTCATCACGGGCAACACGACACTGAACGGTGGCGCGGTGACGTAGATTGCATCGGGCCGGGCGTCATCGACGATGCGATCCCACGCGGCTGATAAGTGTGGCTCCCAACATCGGCCGGCGGGATCGGTGGTCGACAAGAAGTACTCGAGTCGTCGCTGCCATAGCGGGGTTGGGTCCGGCGGCCGCGGACAGGGAACGCGATGAACTGTGAGATTTGCCGGAAGCGAATCGCCGAGCGTGTCGTCGAGCGCCCGGGCCGACCAATGTTTCACCGAATCGCGATCGGTCGTCACGACCACCGGGTCAATGCCGTGCTGAGGAAGATGTCGCGCGAGCCGCACCGGCCGTTGCACGCCGACCGTTGCCATCGGTGGAAACTCAAACGCGACCATCAGGAGCGTGGCGATGCGGCGACGCTCCTGTTTTCAGGCACGAAGCTCCATGCGGCTGGAGCGACGCACAGACCAGAAAGATAGCCACGGCCGTCTTTGAAGGTGTCGGCATTGACGACTTCGAACGTCAGCGCGTGCTCGATGACATCAACTTCTCGGACGCGCTCCGAGAGCGCGAGCTTCACGGTGTACTCCCCGGGTGCCAGAGGAAAGACGTCGACGCGACAACGAACGACGCCGCCGGCGGCG
>DASVFC010000160.1:0-8055 GCA_036380235.1 Vicinamibacterales bacterium | reverse complement strand
CCAACATGTGCTCGTGTGCCCCGCGTTTCTCTCTAAAAGTATGTCACGCTCGCCGGATTTTGGGGAGCTTGTGAAGGATATCACACGCGTTGCCGGGCTCGTCGCAGCGTGGAGGTGGCCAACCGTTACAATCTCATCCGCATGCGGCTGACGACGGAGCGCGTGATTGTTGGAACTTCGCTCGCGCTCGCGCTGATCACGCTGGGTTTGCAGTCTTTCGTGCTGCGGCCGCGGTTGTGGCCTGCCGGTCCTGGCGTGGTGTTGTCGGGAGATACGGTTTTTGCCCGTGTTGCGGCTCCACGGCCCACTACGGTCATTCGCCCTCCAGATGTCAGCGGTGGCGCGATGGATCCCGTCACCGTGGTGCGCGTGTTCCCCGGCGGAGAGGCCGATCGCAAGGGTATCCGCGCGGGCGATGCCGGCTTTCGCATGCACCTTGGCGACCTCGCCTTCTTTCCGCGGCCGGGCCTGACCGTCGAATCTGCGGAAATTGATCTCGCTGTCGGCCGCGGCGTCGAAGACGCGCTGCGGGTGTGGCGGCGCGCGTATGCGTCAACGGGAAGCCTCGACGTTCGGGGACCGGACGGCGCGGTCATCGGCGTCGATTTGGATCACCCGCCGATCTGGGCAGCAATTGACGCACCATGGAGTGCGTGGCTGCGGCAGCACCTCGGCGTGCTTTCGCAGATGACGGCATTCCTGGCCGGCGCCGCGGTGCTCGTGATTCTCGGTGCGCATGGCACCACGGCGGCGTTGATGACGCTGGCGCTGATCGCCACTGCGGCTGCCAATAGCGGGCCGCTGCTTGGGTCGCATCACGCGGTGCCGCTGCTCGGGCCGATCGTGCTGTGGTTTAACTGGCTGATCACGCCGCTGTCGTTTCCCATCATCGGCTTTGCGGTGTTGTTCTTCCCGTCACGCGCGCCGATTCTCGATCGACAGAAGTGGATCGTGCCTGCAGTCATCGCTGCGTGCATCCCGATGTTGATCATCAGCATCACCAGCGCCGCGTTCCTGAGCGGCGCGGATGGCGTGTTGCCGATGCTGTCGTGGTTTGCCACGCACGGATGGACCTTCGAGGCCTCGTTCGCGTTGTGCCTCGCGGTCAACGTGCTGATCGTGATCGAAGGCATCAATCGCTATCGCGTCAACCTCGATGCCGACGAACGCCGCCGCATCCAGATCGTGGTCTACACCGGCGTGCCGGCGGTGTTTGCCTATGCGCTCAAGACCGGCGTTCCGCTGCTGCTCGGGCTAGCCGGCCGCCCGACGGAGTTGCCATGGCCGATTGAGGCGTTCCTGCAGGCGATCGTGTTGCTGCCGGCATTCGGACTTCCCTATGCGGTTGCCGTCCGTCACGTCTTCAGCCCACGCACGGTGCTCCGCCGCAGCTTGCAATACGCCTTCGCGCGCCGCACCTTGACGGCGCTGGTCGCGCTGCCGGTGATCGCGCTGATCGCATCGCTGGTGCAGCAACGCGATCAGTCGCTGGCCATGATCGTTACGGGCCGGCCGCTGTTCTACCTGTTTTTTCTCGCCATGCTCGGGCTCGCCCTCAAATATCGCGACAAGGCGCAGCGCTGGCTCGACAAGCAGTTTTTCCGCGCCGAATACGACGCGCGCGAAATCCTGCTGTCGCTGGCGGGCCGGGTGCCATATGAAGCGGATCCAGCGAAGCTGGTGTCGATGGTGGTGACACAAATCAATTCGGCGCTGCACCCCGAGAACATCGCCGTCCTCGCCTCCGATGCACCGACCGCCTCGAACCCGGCCGGCAAGTTCACGCCGGTCTCGGCCATGCGGGTCGAGGCAACGCCACTGTCTGCCGAGAGCGGCATCATCACCTTGCTGCGCTGGTCGGATAAACCGCTCGAAGTGTTCCTCGACGACGAGCAATCGCAAGTGGCGCGGTTGCCGCAACAGGATCAGGCGTGGCTGGCAGCCATGAACACGGCGCTGCTCGTGCCGATCTTCGCGGGCCTGTCCCGGGCGCAGTCGTCGGATTCGTCCAGCGACCAGTCGAGGGGCCTGTCCCGAGCGCAGTCGAGGGGCGGCAGCGATCCGCGGCCTTTCGTCGGGTTGATCGCGCTCGGCGCGAAGCGATCAGAGGAGCCTTACACGCCGGAAGATCGCGAGTTGCTGCGCGGCATCGCGGTGCAGATGGGCGTGGGCATTGACCTGTCGCGGCTGCGCCGACAGGTCAACATGCCAGACGCAAGCGAACCATCAAGCGACGTGTCACAGACGTTCACGCCGACGGTGATTCGCGCGCCAGGCGCGAGCGGAGCGGCGATGCAGGTTGGCGCCGTCGTGGAGGGCAAGTATCGCGTCGATGCGGTAATTGGCCAGGGCGGCATGGGTGCCGTGTTTCGCGCGTGGGACTTGCGGCTGGAGCGGCCGGTAGCGATCAAAGTGGTGCGCGCGGATTTGTTGTCGGATCCGGATTCGCGGGCGCGCTTCCGCCGTGAATCGCAGATCGTGGCGCGCTTGCAACATCCCGCGATCGTGACGGTGTTCGACTACGGCACGCTGCCGGACGGCGCGGCCTACCTGGTGATGGAGTTCGTGCCCGGTGAAGACCTGCGGCACGTGATGAAGCGCGAAGGGCGCCTGCCGGGGGCGCGCGCGTCGGAACTGCTGAAAGGGATCTGCGCGGGGGTCGAATCCGCGCATAAGTCCGGGATCTTCCACCGCGATCTCAAGCCGGAAAACATCCTGCTGCCGGAAAGCGGCACCGGGCCGAAAGTGCTGGACTTCGGCGTCGCCAAACTCACCAACGTCTCGAACACCACCGACGGCGGCTCCAGCCTTACCGCTGGCGGCACCATCGTCGGCACCCCGGCGTATATGTCGCCGGAGCAGTTACGCGGTGAACCGGTCGACGCGCGTACCGACGTATTCAGCCTCGGCGTGATGGCGTACGAGATGTTGCTGGCGCGGCTGCCCTACGGCGGCGGCTCGTTCATCGATATCGGGATCAAACAGGCCGAGGGCGAGATGAAGGTGGAATGCAGCGAGCTGACGCCCGCGCTCGCCGGCGTAATCCGCCGAGCGATCGCGTACGACAGAGAGAAGCGCCCAACCTCAGCGAGCGCCTTCGCGGAAGAACTGCGGCGAGCGCTCTAGATTGCAGATGTTAGAAATGAGATTGCTGATTTATGGGGTGATTGAAATCCAACAATAAATCTGCAATCCGCCTTCTTACTTCTTACTTCCTTTGTTCATTTCCGCGAGGCGACGCTCAATCTCGGCAACCGCGTCGCCGATCTGCTTCTTCCGTGCCTCGTGCGTCGTCAATTCGAGCTGGCGTTGCAGCTCGATGCGCGCGAGGCGGAGCGATTCCACCTGGCGGGCATGCTCGGGGTCGACCTTCGGTCCGCGTTCCTTCGCGACCCGCCGGCTCTCCTCGAGTTCATCCATGCGCTCTTGCACGCGCGCTTCAGCGTCGATCAGTCCTTCTCCAGCGTCACCCATGAATCCGACGATTATACCGAAGAACGGGTGCGACGGGTGCGACGGGTGCGACGGGTGCGACGGGAGCGACGGGTGCAGCGGGTGCAGCGGGTGAGACGGGTGCGATTCGTGCGATCAAATTTGAATTCGTAAGTACATTTAGGGATGTGGCGGTCTTTCACCCAGCGGTAGACGAGTGGTTTCATGGCGTCTTCGCAGAGCCCACGGCACCGCAGAAACGCGGCTGGCCGGCGATCGCGCGCGGTGAATCGACGCTGATTCTCGCGCCCACCGGCAGCGGCAAGACGCTGACTGCATTCTTGTGGGCGCTCAACCGTTTGATGTTCGACCCGGTGCCGCCACCGGCGGAACGCTGCCGGGTTCTCTATATTTCTCCCCTCAAGGCGCTGGCAGTGGATGTGGAGCGTAACCTGCGCGCGCCGCTGGCCGGGATTTCCAACGTTGCGGGCGGCAAGGGCATGCCGTTTCACTCGCCGGCGATCGCGGTCCGCACCGGCGACACACCGGCGTCGGAGCGCGCGAAGTTCCAGAAGACACCGGCAGACATCCTGATCACGACGCCGGAATCGCTGTTCCTGCTGCTTACCTCGAACGCACATGAGAGCTTGCGCTCGGTCGAGACCGTGATCATCGACGAGATTCACGCGCTGGTGTCGACGAAGCGCGGCGCGCACCTGTCGTTGTCGCTCGAACGCCTCGAACGCATTGCGCGCAGGCAACCTCTGCAGCGGATCGGATTGTCTGCGACGCAGCGGCCGCTGGACGAAGTCGCACGGTACCTCGGTGGGGCATCGTCAAACACGAAGGGCACGAAGGGCACGAAGAGCAAGTCTTCCAAAGGCAAAGCGCCGAAAGCTGATTTTGAGGAGTCGGTGCACGCGGAGTTCGAGGACGATCACGCCGTTAAGTACCGTGACGTCACCATTATTGACGCCAGCGCGCCGAAGAAACTTGCCATCACGGTCCAAACACCGGTCGAAGACATGGCGCAGATGGGCAAACCCATCGAACAGCCTAGCGGACCGGCGTCACGAGGACCGGTGGCGCAATCGATCTGGAGCTCGATTCATCCGCGGCTGGTCGAGCTGATTCGATCGCATCGCTCGACGCTGATCTTCGTTAACAGCCGCCGCCTCGCGGAACGCCTGGCCGGGGCGCTCAACGAGATCGCCGAAGAACAACTCGTGCGCGCGCATCACGGCTCGCTGGCCCGCGCGCAACGCACCGAGATCGAAGATCTGCTCAAAGGTGGGCACCTGCGCGCGCTCGTCGCCACTTCGTCTCTCGAACTTGGCATCGACATGGGCGCCATCGACCTGGTCATTCAAATCGAGGCGCCGCCGTCGGTGGCGAGCGGTCTGCAGCGCATCGGCCGCGCCGGCCACAGCATCGGCCAGATCAGTGAGGGCGTGATCTTCCCCAAGTATCGCGGCGACCTCGTCGCGTGCGCCGCAGTCACGGCGGCGATGCGCCAGGGCAAGGTCGAATCATCACGCTACCCGCGCAATCCGCTCGACGTGCTCGCTCAGCAGGTGGTGGCCATGGCGTCGATGGAGCGCTGGCCGGTCGATGAGCTGTACCAAACCGTCCGTTCATCGGCGCCATATGCAGAATTGAGCCGGCCAATCTTTGATGGCGTGCTCGACATGCTGTCGGGCCGCTATCCGTCGGATGACTTTGCCGAGCTTCGCCCGCGCGTCACCTGGGATCGCGTCAACGGCACCGTGATCGCGCGACAAGGCGCCAAGCGCGTCGCGATCGCGAACGCCGGCACCATTCCCGACCGCGGACTCTTCGGCGTGTTCCTGTCGGGCGCGGAGAAAGACAAAGCCCGCGTCGGCGAGCTCGACGAAGAAATGGTGTTCGAGGCGCGCGCCGGTGAAACCTTCCTGCTCGGCGCCTCGACTTGGCGAATCGATCAGATCACGCACGATCGCGTGCTCGTCTCCCCCGCTCCAGGCGAACCTGGCAAGATGCCGTTCTGGAAAGGCGAAGGTCCGGGGCGACCGATCGAGCTCGGCATCTCGATCGGCAAGCTGGTGCGCGATCTGCGCAAGCGGGATCCCGCCGACGCGCTGGCCACGCTCGAACGGGATCACGGCCTCGATGCCATGGCCAGCGCCAACCTGCTGAAGTATCTCGAGGAACAGCATGCCGCCACCGGCGCGGTGCCGGACGATCGAACCATCGTCATCGAACAGTCGCGCGACGATCTTGGCGACTGGCGGGTGGCGGTGCTGACGCCGTTCGGCAGCCGCATCCACGCGCCGTGGGCGATGGCAGCCACCGTGCGCGTGCGCGATGAAGCCGGCCTCGACGTCGAGGTGATGTGGTCCGACGATGGGTTCGTGGTGCGGTATCCGGATGGTGAGCGTCCACCCGATACGTCGTTGCTGCTGCCCGATCCTGACGAGGTCGAACGGCTGGTGGTGCGGCAACTCGGGTCGACGGCGATGTTCGCGGCGCGGTTCCGCGAAGCGGCCGGCCGCGCGCTGCTGCTGCCGCGCCGGCGGCCTGGTGCGCGGGCGCCGCTCTGGCAGTTGCGAAAACGCGCCGCCGATCTGTTGGCCGTAGCGGCGCGCTATGGATCGTTTCCGATCATTCTCGAAACGTATCGCGAGTGCCTGCGTGACATCTTCGATCTGCCGGCGCTGACGGATCTGCTCAAGCGCGTTCGCAGCCGGACGCTGCGCGTGGTCACGGTTGAATCACGAACGCCGTCGCCGTTTTCTGCATCGCTGCTGTTTGGCTACGTGGCAAATTACCTCTACGACGGCGACGCCCCATTGGCCGAGCGCCGCGCGCAAGCGCTGTCCGTCGATCAGTCGCAGTTGCGCGATCTGATTGGCGACACCGAACTTCGCGACCTATTGGACGAGGCGGTGCTCGAAACCGTCGAAGCCGAACTGCAGCAGCTGCCACCGCGCTTTCACGCCAAATCGACCGACGCCGTACACGATCTGCTGCTCCGGCTCGGCGACCTGACGCGCGCCGAGATCGAAGCGCGAAGCGAGGCCGGCATCGCTGCACCGGCGATCGAAGAACTGGTGAAGACGCGGCGAGCGCTCAACGTTCGCATCGCGGGCGAAGAACGTCTGATCGCTGTTGAAGACGCAGCGCGGTACCGGGACGCAATCGGCGTGCCCCTGCCGCAAGGGTTGCCGATGACGCTGCTCGAGCCGGTCGCCGATCCGGTAACCGACCTGGTGCGGCGATTCGGCCGCACGCACGGCCCCTTCACCAACAGGGACGTCAGCGCGCGCCTCGGGCTGGGCGCGGCGGTTGTCGACGCTGCATTGGCGCGGCTCCTCGCGAGCGGACGCGTCGTTGACGGCGAGTTCAGACCCGGCGGCCGCGGCCGCGAATGGTGCGACAGCGAAGTCCTGCGAACGGTGCGACAGCGATCGCTTGCGCGGCTGCGGCAAGAGGTCGAGCCGGTCGAAGCAACCGCCCTCGGCCGATTCCTCGTGCAGTGGCATGGCCTGGCGCGTCAGCGTTACGGCCTCGATGGGTTGCTCGACGTGATTGAGCAGCTGCAGGGCGTGCCGATCGCCGGCTCGGTGCTCGAGAGCGAAGTGCTACCGGCACGGGTCCACAACTACTCGCCCGCGATGCTCGATACGCTGCTTGGCGCCGGCGAAGTGACCTGGGTCGGCGTCGAGGCGCTGGGCGAGCGCGACGGGCGGGTCGCGTTGTATCTCACCGATCAGGTGGCGAAGCTCTGGCCGCCGGACGTGCTGGCCGCGAAACGCAATGAAGGACTGGTCGGCCGCGAAGTCGAGATCGTGTCCTATCTCGGCAAGCACGGTGCGTCGTTTTTCAATCAGCTGCACGAAGCGATCGGCGGCGGCTTCCCGCAGGAAACTGTTGATGCGATCTGGGACCTGGTGTGGCGTGGGCTGCTCACCAACGACACGATGCATGCGCTGCGGGCATATTCGGCGCCGCCCGAACGTTCTCGCCGGCAGGCTCGGGGTGGTAACGCTTTTCGATCGCGCCGGCTGGTGCCGCCATCAGCGGAAGGCCGATGGACGCTGGTCACCGCAACCGGTGGCTCGCCGACGACGTGGGCGACCGCGATGGCGCAGCAACTGTTGGCACGTCACGGTGTTGTCACTCGGGATGTGACGGCGATTGAACAATTGCCCGGCGGCTTCTCCGCGCTCTACCCCGTGTTACGCCGCCTCGAGGAGACTGGCCGCATCCGCCGCGGATATTTCGTCGCCGGCCTCGGCGCGGCGCAATTCGCGCAGCCCGGGGCCATCGATCTGCTCCGTGATGCCCGTGACGACCGCGACGAAGTGGTGGTGGCGACGGTTTCGGCAACCGATCCCGCAAATCCGTACGGCGTGTTGATTGACTGGCCGGTGTTGGTCTCGGAAGACACGCGAGGGGCGACGCGAACCGCCGGTGCGCGCGTGGTAATCGTCGATGGCCGGATGGCCGCCTGGATCAGCCGCGGCGATCGGCAATTGATCGTCTGCCTGCCGGATGACGAGCCCGAGCGATCGCGCGTCGGGCGGGCGCTGGCGCGCGAACTGGTGGCGGTCGCGCATCGCGCGGCGGAGGGCCGCCGCGGCT
>DASVFC010000159.1:0-10871 GCA_036380235.1 Vicinamibacterales bacterium | reverse complement strand
GGGCGCAAGGACGAGAGTGAGAAACGCAAAACAACGTACCGTGAGCGAACGCATCAACTGTTCCTCCCTGAAGTTGCTTTCAACCCGTCACGCCGAAGCTCACCCAGCGCCTTGCGAGCGAAGGCGGACGCGCGGGGCCATGCAGGGTTGTTAAGACCCTGTAAACGGGATGATTATGCCTACTTTTTGGTTGCCGTAAAGGTACCGTTCACCATCCCGGCAATATCGAGCGTGCCTTTCATGGTGTTTTTCTCGACCGTTCCCTTATAGGTGACAGGGGCCTGCTGGCCCTGGACGTCGACGGTGAAATTGAAGGTGATGTCGTTGCCCTTGACGGTGCCGGTCAGGTCGGCAGCTCCGAGCGTGCCGACATATTTCCCTGTGAGTTTTTCGCCATCCTGTTTGAAGGTAATGGTCGGCGTGCCGCCGCCTTGATCGGTCGTGACGTTGAACGCCCATTCGCCGGTGACGTTCGTGCCCTGGGCGGCTGCGCCCGCCACGGCCTCGGCGCCGGGTGCAAAAGTGAGAAGGCCCACGGCTATTAAAAGGGCGGCGGCGTTCCGGAAAAGTGTCTGCATATGTATCCCTCTGGGGCGGCAATGCTAGCATGGCGGCCTCCAGAGAGGCCCAACATGCGTCGAACCATCTTGGTCGTCGGGCTGGTATTTGCCGGCTTGCAGTTCATCGGTGCGCAATCCAACCCCACCGCACGTTCGGTGGAATGGACGCACTACAGCGGCAACGCGGCCAGCCACAAGTACTCACCGCTCGATCAGATCAACAAGGACACCATCGGCAAACTGCAACTGGCCTGGCGATGGTCGTCGCCCGACAACGCCGTGATCGCGGCGAATCCCACGTCGCGGCCGGGGCCGTACAACGACACGCCGCTGATGGTGAAGGGCGTGATGTATACCGTGACGTCTCTGGGCCAGGTCGCCGCGATTAACCCGGCGACGGGCGAATCGGTGTGGGTTTTTGATCCGGGCAGCTGGAAGACTGGACGGCCTGGCAACCTCGGCTTTGTGCATCGTGGCATCGCATTCTGGAGCGATGGCCAGCGCGATCGCCTGCTGCTCGGCACCAACGACGCTTACCTGATTTCGGTGGATGCGAAGACCGGTACGCTCGACGCTTCGTTCGGCGAAGCCGGTAAAGTCGATCTGATGACCGGAGTGGCGCACGCGGTGCGCGCCACGAACTTCTCCGTCAGCGCGGCACCGGTGATCGTGCGCGACGTGGTGGTGGTGGGCTCGTCGATCCACGACGGCCCGACGCACAAGGAATGGCCGCGCGGCGACATCAACGCTTTTGACGTGCGCACCGGAAAGAAACTGTGGACGATCCATTCGATTCCGCAGAAAGGCGAGTTCGGCAACGACACGTGGGGCGATGACTCGTGGACTTATACGGGCAGCACCAACGTGTGGACGAACATGTCCACGGACGAAGAGCTCGGCTACGTCTACCTGCCCTTCGGCACACCCACCGATGACTTCTACGGCGGTCATCGTCCAGGCGCCAACCTGTTTGCGGAAACGCTGATGGCGGTCGACGCGAAGACGGGCAAGCGCGTGTGGCACTTCCAGGCGGTGCATCACGGCGTGTGGGATTACGACTTCCCGGCGGCGCCGATTCTCATCGACATCAACGTCAACGGCAAACCGATCAAAGCCGTGGCGCAGGTGAGCAAGCAGGGGTTCACGTATGTGTTCGATCGCCGGACCGGCGCGCCGGTGTGGCCGATCGAGGAGCGGCCGGTGCCGCAGTCGACGGTCCCGGGCGAGCGCACGCATGCGACGCAGCCGTTCCCGACCAAGCCGCCGGCGTATGAGCGGCAAGGCGTGACCGAGGCCGATGTGATCGACTTCACGCCGGAGTTGAAGGCGGCCGCACTCGAAGTGTTGAAGGAGTTCGATCACGGCCCGTTGTTCACGCCGCCGTCCGAGAAAGGCACCATCGTCAATCCGGGATGGGCCGGCGGCGCGAACTGGCAGGGCGCGTCGTTCGATCCGGAAACCGGCACGCTCTACGTCCCGTCGATGACGAGCCCGATCGTCGTGCAGTTGATCAAGCCGCCCGCCGAGCGCAGCAATCTGCTGTACCTGCGCGGCGGCACGATGATGCCGCCGGCGATCGACGGGCTGCCGTTGCTGAAGCCGCCCTATGGTCGCGTGACGGCCATCGACATGAACAAGGGCGACCTGAAATGGACAGCCGCGATCGGCGACGGCCCGCGCGATCATCCGCTGCTGAAGGATCTCAAGCTGCCGCCTTTGGGCTCACCGATTCGCAACGCCGTGCTCACGACCAAGAGCCTGTTGTTCGTGGCGATGGGCTCGGGCAATCTGGGTGGAGGCCGATCGGTCCCGGTGGGTGGACGGCCACTGAGCAAGGTGGCGCCGGAGCCAATCAAGCTGCGCGCGTACGACAAGGCGACCGGCGCACCAGTGTGGGAGATCGATCCGCCATCGCGCCCGCTCGCGGTGCCCATGACTTACATGTTCCAGGGCAAACAGTATCTGGTCGTTGCCGCCGGTGCTGGACCCAACGCGGAGTTGCTTGCTTATGCGCTGCCGAACTGAGGGTTGAGAATGCGTACAGCCGTTGTCTTAGCGTTGCTTCTGTCTGCCGGCGATGCGCTCGCGCAGGCGTTACCGAATATCAACCTGTTGGTAGTGCGGTACAACTCGCAGAAGGCGTCGGCGAAGCCGGAAGGCGAGTTGAAGGCAGAGCTGGACCAAGTCGACCAGCTGATCGCAGAGGCGCGCAAGGCGGGCAACAACGGCGAGGTGCGACGGCAGATCGCGAAGGGCCTGACACTGTTGCGGAAGGAAGCGTGGACGCCGGCGCTCGACTTCGAGCATTCACTGGTGCTGCGGGCCGAGCGAACGGTTGTGGATTCAACGAAGCCGCTGGCCTTTCGCCTGGAACAGATCTACCGCCCGGCCCTCGACATCGGCAGCAACCTCACCGCGAAAGTGTCGATTCGTCCGCGCGCGGCGCGTGGACAGCCTGCGGCGCCGCCACGGGAGCTGGCGTCGTTCGACGGCTTGAGTCGCGACCTGCGCGAGTCGCCATTCCCGATGGAAGTGTCGGTGGCGTCGATCGAGGACGGCGCCTTCGTGATCGAGACCGAAGTGTCAGAGGGGTCGACGTCACTCGGGCGCGCGGCGCTCAACGTGTTCCTGAACCAGGGCCTCGACACGCGCTTGCGCGCGCTCGAGTCGGCGGCAGCAGCGGTGCCGGCGGCGATCCGCGCCGACGTGTTGTATCCCGCCGACTTCATCAAGAACGTGAATCGCGCCCGCATCGAGCTTGGCAGCTTCGATGTTGGACGCGAGATCACGCTCGCCGAAGGCCTGGCCGCGGCGGCGAAATCCGGCAAGGATCCGTTCAAGGGGCGCACAGGAGACTTCGAGCGTCATCACGTGCTCGCGGGCGCCGATGAGGTGATGCCGTATCGCGTGTATGTGCCGAAGAACTATGCGGCGGCGGCGCCAACGCCGCTCGTGATCGCGCTGCATGGTTTGGGAGCAAACGAAGATTCCTTCTTCGATTCCTACGATCGGCTGCCGCCGCAACTCGCGGAGAAACATGGGTTCCTGATGGCGGCGCCGCTGGGCTACCGCGTTGACGGGTTCTATGGCTCGCGCGTGATGGGGGGCAACGACGTCGCCTCGCAGCGGCGCGGTGAGTACAGCGAGAAGGACGTGCTCGAAGTGTTGCGGCTGATGAAAGCCAACTACAACGTGGACGAATCGCGCATTTACTTGATCGGCCACTCGATGGGCGCCATCGGCACGTGGGCGCTCGCCTCGAAGTACCCGCAAATCTGGGCGGCGACGGCCGCGTTCGCCGGCACGGGCGCGCCCGATCTGGCGGCAGCGATGAAAGCGATTCCGCATTTCGTGGTGCACGGCGACGCCGATCCCACCGTCAACGTGTCGGGATCGCGCCGCATGGTTGCGGCGATGCAGGCGTCGGGTGCGACGGTCTCGTATGTCGAAGTGCCGGGCGGCGGGCATAGCGACGTCGTGGTGCCCAACCTGCCCAAGGCGTTCGAGTTCATCGCCGGCCACCGAAGGCGCTGATATCTCGACTCACGACCTGATTCGACGACTCGAGCCGGATGCGCGGATCACGGTTATCACCGGCGCGGGTGTTTCCGCCGCCAGCGGGGTGCCCACCTTTCGCGGTGCCGGCGGACTGTGGAAAAACTTCAAGCCCGAATCCCTCGCCACGTCGCAGGCGTTCGCCCGCGATCCCAGGCTGGTGTGGGAGTGGTACGACTGGCGGCGTCAGAAGATCGCCGCGTGTGAGCCGAATGCGGCCCATCAACTGCTGGCGGCCTGGAGCAAGCGCTTTCGCCGCTTCACGTTGCTCACCCAGAACGTGGACGGGCTGCACGAGGCGGCGTTCGCGGCAGTCGACGCCGATCCTTCCGAAGTCATTCGTCTTCACGGATCGATCTGGGAGGTTTCTTGCTGGCGCGGCTGCGCAGCGTCGCCGCCGCGCTGGCGCGACATCACGGTGCCGTATCCCGAAATTCCACCGCGCTGTCCGCACTGCGATGATCTGATACGGCCGGCCGTCGTCTGGTTCGGCGAATCGCTCGATCCCCACATCGTCGAGCGCGCCACATCAGCTGCGGATTGCGACGTGTTCATCACGGTTGGCACGTCGGCAGTCGTCTATCCGGCCGCGGGGTTCATAGACATCGCGCGACGGGCGGGGGCATTTACGGTGGAGATCAATCCCGACGTCACGCCGGCGACGGCCACAGTCGACCTCGCACTGCGTGGTGCGGCGGAAGCGGTGCTGCCCGACATCGAACGACTGCTGCCGTAACACGAAGGACACGAAGGACACG
This sequence comes from Vicinamibacterales bacterium, assembly GCA_036380235.1. Lineage (GTDB taxonomy): Bacteria > Acidobacteriota > Vicinamibacteria > Vicinamibacterales > UBA2999 > 12-FULL-67-14b. Next base: position 5,998 of record DASVFC010000159.1, on the reverse strand, counting down.
AAGGCTGTGCGCAGACTCCCCGGCCATAGGCCGGGCGTCACGAAACGCGCGCCCTCCGTGCCTTCGTGACTCTGTGTGTTTTTCGCTCGGTGGAATCGGTTGGATCCGAGGGCCTATAATGGCCACGTGAACTGGTCGCGGACGGTGGCGGGGGGCATGGTTATGTGCCTTGCCGTGAGCGGGTATTACGCGCTCGCGCCGGAACCGGTGTCGGCGCGTCACGTGCCGATCACGACCAAGATCGTCTTTAACCGCGAGATCGCACAGATCTTCCAGAAGAAATGCTTCCAGTGCCACACCGACGGCAACGTCGGCGTGCCGCTGACCACGTATAAGGAAGCGCGGCCGTGGGCGGTGGCGATCAAGGAAGAAATTCTCGAGCGCAAGATGCCACCCTGGAGCGCGGCCAGTGGCTACGGTCATTTTGCCAACGACATGAGCCTCACGGCGCGCGAGATCAGCTTGATCCTGTCATGGACGGATGGCGGCGCGCCGAGCGGCGTGCTGCTCGCCGACGAGGACAAACAGCCGGTGTACGTGCCGTCGCTCACCAGTTGGGAACAAGGCGAGCCCGACGAGGTCGTCAAGGTCGGCGAGAGCGTGAAGGTCGCGGCCAACGCGCCGTTCCGCGTCGATCGCATTGAGGTCAATACCGGATTGAAACAGGCAAAGTGGCTGCGATCGCTGCAGCTCAATCCTGCCGATCGCCGCGTGATTCGTTACGCCGCCATTTACGACGCGCGCACTGGAAGATGGCTCGGCACCTGGACGCCGTCACACCAGGTCAGCACGCAGCCGGAGAATTTCGGGTTCCAACTGGCACCGAATTCAAAGCTCGTGATGGAGATTGGGTATCGCGGCCACCCCGATGGCGATGGTTCCGGTGCCGCCGATCTGGGGCTGTATTTCCTGGCCAAGCCGGCGCGTCCATCCACCGCATTGGTGTTGACGTCCGCGCCCCTCACAGTGGGTGCTGGTAAAACGCGCGAGCGCGTTCGCGCCGAAACTCTCATCAAGTCCGCGACCAGCGCTACCGAGTTGTGGCCGAACCTTGGGTCGGGCGCGCGGACGTTCGAAGTGACGGCGATCCGGCCTGATGGCACCGTTGAGCCGATGTTGTGGTTGAACAGCTATCGGGCTGATTGGCCGACGTCGTATCGGCTCAAGGAACCGGTCGCGCTTCCGGCTGGAACACGCCTGGTGCTGACCGCGTTCTACGACAATCCTGGCGACGCCCAGATCCAGGCGAAGCCGGCGCTGCACGTCGTTACTGCACCAACGTCTCGCCAGCCCGCAACACACGCACCGTAAACGGCACCGTCGACAACTTGTCGTTGCGCAGGAACTGCAGCCAGATGCGGTAATAGCCCGGCCTGGGGAACAGCGCGTGGAACACGAGATCGGGCCCGCCGCCGGCCGTGACCTCGGTGCCTTCGAGCATCTCTTCCGGATGCGCGTGCACGTGCTCGGTCATGTCCTGGTTCAGCATCATCGCGTGGCCGAACGCACCCAGGTAGCGCTGCAGATCCTTCACCGGCGTGCCCGTCTTTTCGTCGACGAAATGAATCGGCACGTCGGTTTCTTCACCGGCGAACAGCTTCGACGGATCGATCTGCAACTCCACGGTGGTCCCGTTAACTGATTTGGTGAGCGACTTGTCCGGCGTCAATTCCGGTACTGACCCCGTGATGTCGCCATCGAATCCGGCGGTCACCAGCGGTGACGCGATCATCTGCGGGCCGCCGCCCACCGGCATGAAGTCGGCGAACAGCACGTAGTGGCCTGCAGCGGGCAGCGTGTGCTCGTAGCTGAACGATCCATCCGCCTCTTTCACCGGGTGCTCGTGGAAGAAGTGGGTCATGTCGCGGCTGATGATGAACAGGTGGAACAGCCTGTCGTGAACTTCCGCGAAATCGGCGACCGCCGCGCCGGTGAGCGGATGCAGCACCGCGAACTTGAACTTCGTCTTCTGTCCCGCCTTCGGCGCGCGCGGTTCAGTGGTGACGCGCAGCACGTAATCGGCGGTGGCCATCGGATCGCCGGCGACCAGCGTCATACCGCAGATGCTGCAGGTGCCGGGATCGGCCTTTACTTCGTTCGGATGCATCGGGCAGATGTATCCGCTCGTCGTCGTCGGCATGTCCTTCAGCAGCGGGCGGCCGGTCCCCGGCATCATTTCCTGTGCCCCGACCGCCGTTACGAGCATGCACGCCACCGCCAAGCCGATGAATCGCATAACGCTAGTGTACCCCCCAGAGCAGTCCGGCTGAAACTTAGCGAAACGCTAAAAATCGCAGTCTGGCTCCGGCTTAGCGATAGCGGGTTAGCGCGGCCACAGCCAGCCGAAGGTGCCGCCGGTCAGCAGGCCGTAGAACAGGCCGTCGAGCACGTTGCGGATGGTCCAGCTCCAGCGGCGACCCCACCAGATCGACTCGTGCAACTGCGCCATCGAGTAGCCGACGAACGCGACACAGCCAGCCACCTGCATGATGCGCAGGTATTCCGTGCCGGGGGCGAACGCAACGCCGGCAATGTAGCCCGCGAACAGCGAGACCACGAGCGAGTAGAGGAACCACTGCAACAGCGTTCCGCCCATGCTGAAGTTCCAGCCCGGCAGGACCGTCATGAACGCAACCGGGCCCGCCTTCACCTTGTCTACGAATTCGGCGGACTTCATGTCTGCCATCGATCCCGGCCTGGGCAGGCCGTAGTTGCCCGGCCGCAAATTAAACGGACGAAGCGCTTTCATCACGCCGTCCTCGTCCGGCAACTTCATCAGGTCGTTCTTATGCCACGGAGTCGCCATGTGGATGATCGAGCTGGCGATGAACACGAAGACGGCCGAAACCACGATCGGGAGCAACAACGACAGCACTGGCGTCATGGGCCCTCCTTCGGAACGGCTGGATGCTAATCGATCGCGAGCGAACCTGTATAGATCGCCATGCCGACGACGGCGTCGATGCCCATGGCGTCAAGCGCATCGATCTCCTCACGCGTGGTGATGCCGCCCGCTGCCGTGATCTTGCGCTCGGTCGCGGCCGCCACGGCCTTGATCGCCGCCATGTCGGTGCCCTGCATCAAACCTTCTTTGTCGACATGGGTGTAGAGAAATTCCTCGCAGTACCCCTCGAGCAGCTGCACCGCCTGCACGGCGGTGAGCGGCAACACCGTTTTCCAGCCGTGAATGCAGACGCGGCCGGCCCGCGAATCGACGGCGGCAATCAGCCGGTGCATGCCGACGGTACCGGCAAGGGCGTGGGCGAAATCGTGATCGATCATCTGGCTGAGATCGCCCTCAGGCGATCGGCGAAACAATCCCGAGCCCGCGATCACTGACTGCGCGCCGGCGGCGATCAGCTCCTCAGCGCGACGCACGCTGCGGACGCCGCCGCCAACTCGGCACGGCAGCTGCGCGGCAATGCGCTTGACGAGCTCGTCGTTGTGCCCGCGCGACATCGCGGCGTCGAGATCGATCAGCTGGACTTTGGGGAACTTCGCAAATTTTGCGATCCAGCCGTCCAAATCGTCGGTCGCAATGGCAAGTTTCTCACCTTGTACGAGCTGGACCACCCGTCCGCCCTGGAGATCGATGGAAGGAATCAACATAGGTGCGTCAACACGAAGGACACGAAGGACACGAAGAATTATTTTCTTACGGGGATGGCGTGCTCAGCGAGAAATTGCTTGAGCTCGGACACGCTTTTTTCATTGAAGTGGAAGATTGATGCCGCAAGCGCGGCGTCGGCGTGGCCGGTGGTGAACACCTCGGCAAAGTGGTCGAATGTGCCTGCGCCGCCCGAGGCAATCACGGGGATGTTGACGGCATCCGAAACGGCAGCGGTCAGCTCGCAGTCGAACCCGGCCTTCGTCCCGTCGCGATCGATCGAGGTCAGCAGGATCTCGCCCGCGCCCATCGACGCCGCTTCCTTCGCCCACTCGATCGCCTTGCGATTCGCTGCCGACGTGCCACTGCGCGCGAAGACGGCAAAGCCGTCCCGCTCGCGCTTCGCATCAATGGCGACGATGACGGCCTGGCTGCCGTAGCGTTTCGCCAGGGCCGAGATCAACGGCGGGTTCTCGAGCGCCGCCGTGTTCAGGCTGACCTTGTCGGCGCCGGCATCGATCGCCGCCGCCGCATCGTCTTCGTTCCTGATCCCGCCGCCAACGGTGAGTGGCAGAAAGATCTGCCGCGCCACCGCGGCAATGGTGTTCGCGCGCGCCTGACGCGCTTCAAGCGTTGCCGTGACGTCGAGAATCACGATCTCGTCGATGCCATCCCGGTTGTAACGCTGAGCCAGCCCGGCGGGGTCGCCGGCGTCGCGCAACCCTTCGAAGTTCACACCCTTTACGACCTTGCCGTCGCGCACATCAAGGCACGCGATGATGCGCTTACTTAACATTTGCCATCCAGTTGCCGAGAATGCGCAGCCCGGCGTCGCCGGACTTTTCCGGATGAAACTGCACGGCGGCGATATTGTCGCGTTCAACCGCGGCGCTGAACGGAACGCCGTACTCGCAAATCGCAACGGTGTCGTCGATTACCGGGGCCGCGTACGAATGCGTGAAGTACACCTGCGTATCGTTGTCCACACCGGCCATCAAGCGGGACGGCTTCGGCATCCGCAGTGAATTCCAGCCAACATGCGGCACTTTCAGCCGCTCATTTACGCGTTCCGTAAAACGGAAGCAGGTTCCCTTAAAGAAACAAATTCCGTCGGTGGCACTGGCTTCCTCGCTGCCTTGAAACAGCCACTGCAGGCCGACGCAGATTCCCAACAGCGGCACGCCATCATCCGCCATCGTCTTGATGGCGGTGCGCCAGTCTTCGGTGATTTGCCTGGTGGCGTCGAAGTGGCCCACGCCGGGGACGACGATGCCGTGGGCGCGGCCGAGTTCGCCGGGGACGGAAGGTGTCCAGACACGGGCCCCGACCGCGGCGAGCGCCTTTCGTACAGAGGTCAGATTGCCGGCGCCGTAGTCGACGAGCGCGATCACAGCAGTCCCTTGGTGCTGGGCAGCGTGCGGGCGAGGCGTTTGTCCTTCGCACACGCGACCCGCAGCGCGCGCGCGAAGGCCTTGAAGCACGCTTCGATCTTGTGATGATTCGAGCGCCCGTACATTACCTTCAGGTGCACGTTGGCACGGGCGGCATTGGCAAAGCCTTCGAAGAAGTCGTGCACGAGCTCGGTTTGTAGATCACCGACGAGACGGACCGTGACCTTCGTGTCGATCACGCTATAGGGCCGGCCGCTGAGATCGATTGCTGCGACGGCGAGCGTTTCGTCCATCGGCATCACGAAGTAGCCGGCGCGATTGATGCCGCGCTTGCTGCCCAGCGCCTTGGCCACGGCTTCGCCGAGCGCGATGCCGGTGTCCTCGACAGTGTGGTGCTGGTCAACGTCGAGATCGCCGGTGGCGCTCACCTTCAGATCGAAGCCGCCATGCCGCGCCACGAGATCGAGCATGTGATCGAGAAAGCGAACGCCGGTACGGTTGTCGTACCGGCCCTTGCCGTCAATCGTGAGCGCAATCTTGATCTGCGTTTCGGCAGTGCGCCGATCGACCACGGCATGCCTGCCCCGACGTGTCGTCAGCGAAGGCGCGCGCACAGTGCCTCCAGGACGTTGACGGCGCGGCGGGTGTGTTCGACAACGCCGGTGGTGAGACGAAAACAGGTGGGCGTTGACGGATCCTTCGTCCGGTCGCGGACGAGCACGCCGTCCGCAATCAGACCGTCGATCAACGCGCGCGCCCGCGTGCCGCCGTCGATCAGCACGAAGTTCGCCGCGCTCCTCCAGTAACGTAGACCGGCGCGATCGCAGGCGGCATAGACGAGCGCCTTCGATTCCTCCGCCTGGGCGACGTACCACTTGCGAAAATCCAGGTCGGTCAGTGCTGCCCTCAATGCGGCAACGGCGACGACGTTGAGGTTGAAGAGCGGCATCACTTTGCGAATGGGCGCAAGAATAGCGGGCGAGGCGATCATCACGCCAAC
>DASVFC010000158.1:0-3075 GCA_036380235.1 Vicinamibacterales bacterium | reverse complement strand
GTATCGAGCAGCATCTTGAACGGACCCGCTCCGTTGAGCGTGACGCTGACCACAATTCCGCCCTGATCGGCCAGCGAGAACGGCGTCGCTGCCGCCGCCCACAACCGCGGCGTCGCGAACACAATCGCCAAGAAGGCAAGTCCAAGGTATTCGCGCATGGCGCAACTGTCATTCGCGCGCGTCATGCGCGTCGTGATGGAACCCTGATGAAAAGGAGATTTGTGTAAGATCCTCGCTATGAGTATTCCGTCATACGCCAGCGCTCTCGTCCTTGCGTTCCCGCTCGCTGTTTACGCCCAGGCGCCCGTCGATCCACGCCCGGCAAACAATCCCGAGCAGAAGCCGGCAATGGCCGGTCAGACCGACGCGCCGGAGAAGAAATCGGCGGTCGCGTTCGACGTGGTCACGGTTGTGGAAGGACTGCAGAACCCATGGGCGGTTGCGTTTCTGCCCGGCGGCAAGATGTTGATCACCGAGCGGCCGGGCCGGCTGCGAGTGCTGTCAGCGGACGGCAAACTGTCGGCTCCGGTCACCGGGCTGCCGCCGGTCGATGCCCGCGGCCAGGGTGGGTTGCTCGACGTCGTCCTTGATCCGGCGTATGGGAAGAACAACATCATCTACTGGAGTTACGCCGAACCCGCCGCCGAGCAGGGCGTGAACAACACGGCGGTGGCGAAAGGCACGTTCGTTGATGATGCCGCGGCGCCGCGCGTGGACAACGTGCAGGTGATCTATCACCAGCGCCCATCGTTACGCTCGCCGTTGCATTTTGGCAGCCGGCTTGTGTTCGGCCGCGACGGCACGCTCTTCGTCACGCAGGGCGATCGCTCCATCACCGAAGGACGCATGCAGTCGCAAAAGATGGACAGCGGCCTCGGCAAGATCGTGCGCATCAACACGGACGGTTCGGTCCCGAAAGACAACCCGTTCGTCGGCAAGGACGGCGCCCTGCCGGAGATCTGGTCGATCGGCCATCGCAACATTCAGTCGGCGGCGCTGCATCCCGGCACCGGAGAACTGTGGGAAGTGGAACACGGCACGCGCGGCGGCGATGAAATCAACATCGCGCGCAAGGGCCGCGACTATGGCTGGCCGACGATTGCCTATGGCATCGAATACCGCGGCGGGCCGATCACCGGCGGCATCACGCAACAGGAAGGCATGGAGCAGCCGTTGTATTACTGGGATCCGATCATCGGGCCGAGCGGCATGACGTTCTACACCGGCACGCTGTTCCCGGCCTGGAAGGGCAACCTGTTTATCGGCGGCCACGGGACACGCGATCTCGTGCGCCTCGAGCTCAACGGCGACAAGGTAGTGGCCGAAGAAAGACTGTTGAAGGATCTACAGCCCAAGCCGGAAGCGATCCGCGACGTTCGCCAGGGAAGCGACGGCGCGTTGTATCTGCTCACCGACAGCAGCAACGGCCGGCTGTTGAAGCTGGTGCCGAAGAAGTAGCGCCTTCGGCCCGGCAGGGCGAGGGCTACTTGCGGTCGCCCGTATCCACTTTTCCGCTGAGCACGGCGCCCTCTTCCATCACGAAGCGGGGCGTCGTGATGTCTCCCTCGACCGCACTGTTTTTCTTCAGCTCCACCTTACCCGATCCGAGCACGTTGCCCTGGACGGTGCCGGCGATGGTGACGTCCCGGGCCATCAGGTCGGCCACGACTGTCGCGGTTTCACCAATGGTCAGGTTGTGGTTGCCGATTTCGATTGCCCCTTCCACCCTGCCATCGATCACGAGATCGCCGGCTGAGGTGACGTTGCCTTTGACCGTGATTGCCCCGCTGATCCAGCACGATTTGCGACGTTCTTCCATGGCTCTCCATATCGGTCGATTTGACGCGTGAATTTAGAACGTTTTTCTGGCCACCCACTCGCGATACAACGAATCCACTGCCACATAACGGTCATCGTCCCTGGTAATAATGTCCTGCCTCAACAATGCCGCCAAGGCCGCCTGCACCGTCGACGTACCCGGCAGGCGATGGCGGGTCCGCACGTCGGCAGACATCAGCTCGCGTCCCTCTTCGATCACGAGCGCGCGCAGCACCGCTCGCTGCGGCAGCGTCAATCGCTGCCATGATTCTTCAAACACGGTTTGCTGCTCGCCCAGCAGGCGCGTCAGCGTGGCGTGTAGATCATCTACCGTCGCCTGCTTCCGCCCCGCAGCTTTCAGGTCGTCCCATGTTTCATGTGCGAGCCGCTGCACGTCGTAGGGCACGTTGGCGGCCAGATCGACGATAGCATCGCCGAGACCTTCTTCGGGCTTGATGCCGGTGCCCTGAAACCGCGATTCGATGAACGCGGCGAAGTCCGCGGCGGCGATTTTTTCCAGCCGCATCACCGGACCGGCCTTATAGAACGGGCGCCTCGGGCCCAACATCCGCTCCATCAACGATGGTTCCGATCCCGAGAACACGTAGCCGACCTGCCTTTGCTCCTGCACCGCGGCGCGGAGCGCGTGCTCGACGGTGCCGCCATCGAACGCGCCGATTGCCTGGAACTCATCGAGGGCGACGGCCATGCGCTGCTTCCTCGCCGCGGCAATACGGCCCGGCAGCGCAAAGACTTCCGCCGCCACGCGCGCCGCATCGCGGGCGGATCGTGCGGCAGGGAAGGCCAGCGCGAACTTCGCCCGGCCGGTGGGCTCGGTGTCGAGGCGCAGCTCGGGCCGGATTGCCCCGAGCAGTTCCGTCGCCCAGCGCCGCAGCCGGCTGACGGGGGTGTCGGCGGCGATCAGCGCCTGGGCGTACGACTCGAGGAAGCCAATGTAAGAGCTCGACGCGGCCACCGTCACCTCGACGGTGAGCACGTTCTGCCTCGCCAGGGTGCGCATCACGTCGCGGACCAGCGACGACTTGCCATAGCGGCGCGGCGAGATCAGGAACACCTTCTGGCCGGCCGCCAGATCGCGGCCGAGCCGCGCCCGCTCCTCTTCGCGGTCGGCGAACGCCGCGGCGGTGACGATTTCGCCGTAGACGAACGGGTTCTCGGCCATTACGTGATTATACGTAATGGTTACGGAAAGTAACGTAACGAAAGCGGGTGCGACAGGTGCGACAGGTGCGACGG
>DASVFC010000157.1:0-6054 GCA_036380235.1 Vicinamibacterales bacterium | reverse complement strand
TCACGTGGAGTACGGGGGCGGAAAATATGCGCTCGACGGCGTGAAGGTGCTCGACGACGCCCCCGGCTTCGATGCCTGGCACGATACGGCCACCTTGTACGTCCAACTCACGAGCCCTGAAGGACTTCAACGTGGTGTCCTTCGGCTCTCGATCGAAACGTTCATCCGGAAGCAGATGCCGTCGATGCGGATTACCGGGACCAACGATCCGGCACGGCAGAGTTGGGCGTTGCTCGCTTTCTACAAGTACTTCGCCAGTGAGCTGTCCGATATATACATGCAACGTGCCGACGCCGTAAAAGACGCGCTGTTCAAACTGGTGACGAGCATTCATGTGTAAGCAATGTCTTGACCCGGATATGTGGTTCTCGACTCAGGACCCTCGGGCGCGGCCTGAGCCCGACTGGGGTTCGGCTATTCAACTGCGTCTGCAGCGGCACGTGCCGCCGGGTGCAGCTCATTCCGAGGCACCTCGCGGTCCGGCGGTCCTGCTGCTGCATGGCGGGAGTGCCAACCACAGGACGTTCACCATCAAGGACGGGCTCGCGGATTGGCTGCTCAAAGAGGGCTTCGACCCATGGCTGCTCGATTGGCGCGGGAGCAGCCTCGTGTCGGACTGTCCGGAGAACGATCGTACTTTGAAACACGAGTCCGAGCTCTACACGTTCAACCGGGCCGCTCGGGAAGATGTGCCCGCGGCGCTCGCCATCATGCGTTCGGATTCGCGTGTCGCCGAAGGACCGATCGCGCTGGTGGGCCACTGCATGGGGGCCGCCGTCATTGCTGAAGCCGTGGCGTGCGGGTGGACACGCGGCGCGGTCGATCGGATCGTGCTCCTTGCGCTCGGCCTTTTTTATGAGGCCGCGATCGACAGCCGCGTGAAAGCCGAGGAGCGCGTTCTCGAACGCCTGACGCGCGAAGTCGCGGACCACCCGTGCATTGATCCACGTGTGAAGGCGGACGGGGAGCTTCTGCATCCCTGGCCCCAAGATTTGGACAAATTGTACGACGCGTGGCCAGGCGGCCTTCGTGCGCATCACCACGAGCAACAGCCGGTGACGGTCGTGGAGAACATGTGTAACCGCATCACGTTCATGTACGGAATGCCTTACCGTGAAGACAACCTGGCCGCGGGCATTCATGATGCGGAGTTGCCCAAACACTTCGGCGGCTTCCCCTTGCAGATGTACCTGCACGCCGCGCGCAACCTGCGCGAAAGGCAGGCGACGTCGTTCGATCCTACCGGTCCTCAGATCGTGTCAGACGAAACGCGCCAGCGATTCAGGCAGCTGACCAGCGTGACCCTCATCACCGGGGAGTTGAACCGGCTATGGCACCGCGACAGCATCGACCGCATGCACGAGTGGCTGTGCCGGGGCGACTCGACTGTCTTGCAGAGAATCAAGAAGCACGTGCTACCGAACTACGCCCACCAGGATCTGCTCTGGGGAGCGAAGTCACCGTCTGAGGTATACCCGCACATCGCCATCGGTCTGGGGCAGAACAATGACCCGTCCGACGGCGCGACTCCACCGCATCATCCAATCGTTACCTCAACGCTGTGAACCAGACAGCTCCGTAAGCACCTGCCGGCAGCGCCGTATCTCCCACTGCATGTCCAGGCGCAGCGCCGCCGCCTCGGCGCGGCGGTAGCTTCGAGCCGCGGGTCCCAGCGATCCGGATATGCGATGGAAGTCGCCGAGATGCAGGTAATAGCGCGCTGTTCCGACCGGGAAGCCCTTCTGGTAGCGGTGAAGCACGTTGAGGCACAACAGGCAATCGCGACGCCAGCCAGGCGACTGTTCTTCCTGCCAGGCGTCGAGCGCCACCGTCAGAAGAGACGAGTAGCCTTCGAGAGTACTTTGCCCAATCGGCCGCTTGACGTGCACGACCTGCGCGAGTCCTTCCTTCGCGGTGGCACGGGCCGACCACAGGTCACCGCTTCTCAGTTGCGCCAGCGCGAGCATGCCTAACGTCGGGATGCGCTCGTTGAGGGCTGCGGTTTCGCCCAGGGAACTGAGCGCGCCGTGCAGATGTCTCACGGCTTCCGCCGCTTCGCCGCGCCGCAATGCGCATACCGCGAGACAGCGAAGCGCCCATGCGCGATGTTGCCGGTTGCCGGTTTCGGCGGCGCGGTCGCGCAGTCGCCGCGCCGCATCGAGCGCCGACATTTCCTGCATCCGGTAATGGCTCATCCAGAACCGCACGGCCTCCGCATTCGTCCAGTTGACCCGGTCGTCCATCGGCTCGCACAGTTTCTGGCATCGTTCCGCGCTCTTCTCCGCGTCATCCCACTTGCCGCGGCCGATGCAATACAAGCACCGAATCATGTGCGCGTACGCCTGCGCCGCCTGATCGTTGGCAGCTTCGGCCATCGCGATCGAGCGATTGAGGATGCGCTCGCCCGTGCGACGAAGGCCCGCGATACCCAGGATTCCGCCGAGCTCGGCCGATGCCCCCGCCAACACAGCTGACGGCGGCAGTGACCACGCGTACGCGACGGCGGCGACGCTGTCGCAAACCATCCCGACGATGTCGTTGTTGAAGTACGCGACCTCAGCGCTGTGACGGTAGGCCCGCGCCACATCGAGGATCGTTTGCGCGCCGGCATCCGGCACCGCCGGGATGGTTCGTCGCGCGCTCAATCGCAAGTAACGCCAGCCGGCTTGCGCCAGGAGGACGGCCTTTGCATGCAGTCGCTGAAGTCCTGCTTCGCGCAACGACTGGTGCGCAGCCGCGCTGCGGGCTTCGAGTTGTCCGAGGCCGTGACGCGCGTCCGCGATCTGTCGATACCAACGAATGCGATCCGTCGTCGGCACCTCGGCCTGCGTTTGGCGTGCGAGGCGCGTGCAATGACCTAGCAACCGCTCCGATTCCTCGAACGCGCCGGCGGCCAGGGCCTGTGACGCGGCAAGGTCCGCGAACACGATCGTCGCGGCGGTGTTCTCTGCCAGCATCCAGTGATGTGCGAGGGTCGCAAAATGCGGGCGCAGATCCGTCGCATGCCGATGCGTGATGCTTTCGGCCACACGCCGGTGCAGATCGCGCCGTTGCTCGAGCGTCAGCTGGTGATACGTGACCTCGCGAATCAACGCGTGTTGAAAGGAGAACCGATCTGCATCCGGATTCGCGCGCAGCAACTGTCGCTCGGTCAACCCCGTCAGCAATGCCTGGAGGGATTCGCGGTCCCGGCTACCGGGATAGACGTGCCCGATCGAGTCGAGGCTGAACCCGTCGCCCAGCACGCTCGCGGCTTTGAGGGCCAGATCCTCTGACGGGGACAGCGCATCCAGACGACTGGCGATCAGGCTTTCCACGGTCTGCGGCACCGATTCGTCGCTTGCGGTGACGGGACTCGCCAGGGGGGTCATCGGCTCACGTGCGTCGGACTGTGCCGTCAGCAGCAGCGCGTACTCGTGGGCGAAGAGAGGGTTGCCGACTGACCGCTGCGCGATTTCGTGAACCAGTTCCGGCGCGACGGCGCGCCCTTCGAGTACCGCCTCGACCAGCGACGCAATCGCACTCGGGCGCAGTGCCGCGAGTGGCATTTCCCGGAAGCGATCCAACGTCCGCAGCGTGCTGGCTTCCTGCACATCGGCGGCAGGACGCGAGGAGAGCACGATCAAGGCATCTGAGAAATTCTGCGCGATGCGCAAGAGCAGGCGCCACGACGCCGAGTCCATCCAGTGGCAGTCCTCGATGATCAGCACGAAACGGCGCGTCGCATGCGCTTCCAGCACTTCCTCGAGGAGCGTCGACGTCGCGTCCGCTCGCGCCTGCCCGGTGAGGCCCTGCACCAGCGGTGTCTCTTCCAGAAATCCAGGTACGACGGCGTTGACCAGCGGTGCCAGTTCGCCGTGGCGAATGTCGCCGAGGCGAAGCCGGCGAGCGTCGGGACTATCGTCTGACGCCGGCGCAGGCTTCAGTAACACCTTGCTGAAGATGGGTCGCCACGCCGCGTACGCCAGGGCAATTCCGAGTGAAGCCGCGCCGCCGGCGATGCAGCGGATACCGCGCTGCTCGGCCGCGCGCCGCAGGTAGTTGATCATCGTCGTCTTGCCGATTCCGGCTTCGCCGACGATTGACAGCACGGTACCGACGCCCTTCTCGAAGGCGTTGAGACATTCATCGAGCGTGGCCTGTTCGTCCTCGCGGCCGAACATCTGCGGCGCGTGCTCTTCGAACGCCATGGCTTCGTGCGCGCGGAAAACCCGCACGGGCCAAGAAACTCCCTTAAGCGCCAGCGGCCGTTCGGGCGACAAGGTCACCACGCGTCGCACACGGTCGGCCACAGCTTCCGTGCAGAGCATGCCGGCGCCCGCCGCCTCCATCAGGCGACCGGCGATGTGCATGAAGCGGCCCACCGACCAGAAATGGCGGCGTTCCGGCAGGCCGAGCGGCATACAGACGCCGTCGCCGCTGGCCACACCGATCGAACACTTCAATCCGAGCCGCGAGATTTCAGACTGAATCGCCAACCCGGCGCGTACCGCGCGCAAGGCATCATCGGCGTGAGCGTCGTGAGGCATGCCGAGGCAGAGCGTGAACACCAGTCCCTTGTCATCGAGCAGGATCGTACCGGTTGTGCCGGTGAACGGGCGTATCGCGGCATGAATGGAGTTCACCACCGTCTGATGACGGCTCAACGCATCGGCGGCGTCTTCGTCGAGACCGTCGATGCGAACGAAGAGCGCGCAGATGTTGCGGCGCTGCGGAATCCATGCGGCATATCCTTCACCCACATAATCCTGAACGCGCCGCGGAATATGACCGCTGAAATCGATTGGCCAGCTGGCGGGATCGCCGTTGCCCGCGGCAACGTTGGCCGGCACCGACGGAGGCGCGGTCGCCATCAACACGCGTGCATCGGGCGCCAAGGCCGTGGCTGCAGCAGGAGCACTTACCGCGGCGCTGCACGCCTGACGCACCGCCGGGCCCGCGAGAAGCACGTGCCAGTGTTCCGGCCCGCCGAGGCGAGCGGCCCAAATATCGCCGGCGCCAAGACCGATGTGCAAGGAGGGACGCGTAACGGTCGGCATCAGCTCGGGGATCCCGGCTAAGGCATGTAAGGCGGTGGCAGCCGCGGTCGCGCGCGCCACTGCGACACTCGTTAACCCATCGTCTTCTGGCCAGTACGCGAGAAAGGCGTCGCCTGCAAACGCCGCGATCTCGCCGCCCGCATCTCGAATCGCGCGAACGTAATCGCGAAGCGAGCGATCCAGGATGCGACCGAGGTGTTCAACGCCCTCGGGCCCTTTTGCACACAATGACTCGGCAAATGCCGTGTAGCCGGAAATGTCGACAAACAGGACGGCTCCGCGAAATGCCGCGGATTCAACGCTGGCGAGCCGCTGCAGAAGCGACGTCGGCACGAAGCCATCGAGGAGTTCCATCGGTGTTCAACCGCGGCCCGATACTATCGCCGATACGTGAGCGTGATGCCGAGCAGGTCTCCCCGCGATCGGTAGATGCCGCTGTTGAGATCGACGTTCGAGCCGGGCGGACGGTTCACGACGCGCCCGCGGCGGTCGGCGTGGGCGACGAAGTGATACGCCACGTCCAACGTTAACCGTGGCTGAAACGCCCACCCGGCGCCGATCATTAAATGGTCGCGCTGCGCCTCGGGCAGCAGGGGCGTGACGGATTGGTCCGGGGCTGCGGCCTGCGTATAGGCATAGCCGCTTCGGAGGCGGAGCCCCGCGGTCACGTCATACTCAATCCCCAACCGCAGTGCCCCGGTATTGTCGTATCCCTGCTCGAGTTCCTCATCGGGAGTTGAAGGATTCGCGAAGTCGAGCGTCACCGTGTCGAACACCGACCAACCGACCCACTGGTAATCGGCAAAGATCGTCAGCGGAGCAGTCGGGCGTACGGCGATACCCACCACGAACTGCGCCGGCAACTCCAGTTCAGTGCTGGCGGACTGATTCGGCAGGTTCGAGAGAACCTGCCCGACCAGCGGATCCAGCGGTGCGCCGATCGGCAACCCGAGTGGGTTCGCTTTCGTCACAACGATGCTGCCCGGCACCGGTGTGAACGTCGCGTCGCCCTCGT